>JAYEKC010000584.1:0-8224 GCA_034716715.1 Gemmatimonadota bacterium
TCGGATTCGGCGGTATCGCGGTCCGTGGAGCAACGTGGGTAGCGGTCGGCCACCGCTGGAAGCTTCCAGTCGGCGTCCTGTTCGTAGCGCCGCAGCACGGGCGGCGTTCTCGTCGGGTCGAATGTGTGCGCGAGGTTGGAGACTGCCTTGAGGGTCCAGGGAACGAATTCGGCCGCATCATGAACGAAGCGCGCGATGGTTTCGGGGACCACACGGCGCTCCTGCGCACGCGCGCGCCGCTCGATCAACATCTCGAGATTGAGCTTCTTGCTCGCCAACCCTTCGAGCGCGTTCTGGCAGATGGCGCGGAACTGCTTCTCCTCCACTTGGCGGAGCAGGCGATCTTCCAGGTCGGTGTCACCCAGCTTGCCGGAGTAGTAGTCCCGGAGGACGCGCTCGACGTGGGCCGCGGGTAACACTTCTCCCACTACATTGAAAACCGCGTCGTCCTCGAGGGCGTCCCGGATCTCCTGGAGCTTCTCGAGCAGCCGCTGCAGAACCTTCCCTTCTATGGTATTGGTGGCGACGAAGTTGAAGATGAGACAGTCCTTGCGCTGGCCGTACCGGTGGATGCGCCCCATCCGCTGCTCCAGGCGGTTGGGGTTCCAGGGGATGTCGTAGTTGAAGAGAATGTTGCACACCTGGAGGTTGATGCCTTCGCCCGCAGCCTCCGTGGCGACAAGGACCTGAATCGACCCCTCGCGGAACTGCTGCTCCGCGAAGAGCCGCGTACCCGGTTCATCGCGCGAACCAGGCTTCATGCCGCCATGGATGAAGCCGACCCTGAATCCCCACGAGGTGAGGCGCGCGACGATGTAGTCGAGAGTGTCCTTGAACTCGGTGAAAAGCAGCAGGCGCTGGCCGGGATCATCGAAGAAGCCTTCCTTCTCCAGCAGCGCCTTGAGCCGAGACAACTTCGCCTCCGCGCCGGAGTCCTCGACCTGCTGTGCCTGAACGGCGAGTCGTCTTAATTCCGCGACCTCGCGACGCACCTGGTCCGCGTTGCTGGCGAGCGAGATCGCCTCGATCATCTCTTCCAGGCGCTCCCGCTCGCTCTCCTCCATCTCCTCCATCTCCTCCGCATCCGGCAGGTCGGGAGGTGCGGTACGCGTCAGGTCCTGGGCACGCTTCAATCCCTCTTCGAGCCGGCGTGCGCGGTTCTCCAACGACCGCCGGAGCGCGAAGGCGCTCGACGCCAACCGTCGCTGGTAAAGCGACATCAGGAATCCAATCGCGCGCGCTCGCGGGTCCTCGCCTTCGGCTGCAGCGCGTGCGCTTTCGCGCTTCACGAAGCGGGTGACGTCGCGATAGAGCTCGAACTCTTCGCGGTCGATCTGGAAGTCGACCGTATGAGGAATGCGCCTGGTGAAGATCGGTTCGGCCGCCCAGGTGCCGTCGGCCCGACGCTCGGGGAAGTAGACCATCGCTTCCTTGGTGCGACGCAGGTAGAAAGGGGCGCGGCGCCGCTTCATCGCCTCGCGAATGGAGGTCACGTCCGCGTAGGCTTCCGCGTCCAGCAGCTGGAGAAAGAGGCTGAAGTTCTGCGGGTCGCCCTTGTGGGGCGTGGCCGTGAGCAGGAGGATGTGATCCGAGCTGTCACGTAGGAGTTCACCGAGCCGGTATCGCAAGCTCTTGTGCGATTCGTCCGACGCCGACATACGGTGTGCTTCGTCGACGATGACAAGATCCCAGTGCACCTGGCGAAGGCCGGGCAACACGTCCGCGCGCTTCGCCAAGTCGAGCGAGGTGATGACCCGGTCGCGTTCGAGCCATTGGTTGATCCCGAACTGCTCGCGGATGTCCTGGCCCTTCATGACGACGAACTTGGCCTCGAACTTCTCTTTCAGCTCGCGCTGCCACTGGAAACCTAGGTTGGACGGGCAAACGATGAGCACACGGTCCGCCAGGCCCCGAAGCTCAAGCTCCCGGATCAGCAGGCCCGCCATGATCGTCTTGCCCGCGCCAGCATCGTCGGCCAGAAGGAAACGGACGCGAGCAAGCTTCAACAGGTGGTCGTAGATCGCTTCCAATTGATGGGGAAGCGGGTCGACTCGGGAGACGGAAAGTCCGAAGTAAGGGTCGAACTCGTAAGCGATGCCCAAGGCGTATGCCTGGAGCCCGAGGCGGACCAGTCGGCCGTCGCCGTCGAACGCACGGGACGTATCGACGACCGTGAGGCGGGCCAGATCCTCCGCCGATACCGAGACTCGCCGAAACCGCTCGGATTGCGTCCCAACCAGGCCAAGGACCCATGCGTGATCGCCGGACTCCCCGACGGTCTCAATCCGCATGGGCTCACTGAAGAGCGGTCCGGTGAGTAGTTGGCCGGGGCGAAGGTTCACGATCCTGGGGTTTCCTGGGAGGCGGAGGCATACCCAATCTAGATGACGAGTCCGACACTGCGCGACGCCGCTGCTCCGCCCCGACGGCCCTCGACGCGTCGTTCGTTCCGGTCCGACTCGGAATGGGGCTCGGAAGCAGTGTCGTGGGCTACGCTTCAGAGTCCGTGATGCTGGGCTGTGCGTCTAACGAGGATTAGGCTGCGAGGCCGTCAAGAAACGCGACGACTCCGCGCGTTGATGTCGACTGACGGCTCCCAATATCCGGCCTTCCGGTTCCGCCAGCAAACCCCGTGGCGCAAATCGGACCACCTGCCCGAATCTGTTTTCTATCTTCCGCCGCCCCGGGTCGCACGGCGCGCGGCTCGGCTACGACACGTCGCCGCGGTCGCGCGCCCGGAGGAACGCGAAGTACAACGAAGCAACGATCCCCGAGTTCCCGATGACGAGCCCGCCATAGAAGGCCACCTGCCCGGTCTTCTCATCGGTCACGTGCACCGCGTAGCCCACAAGGAACAGGCCGACGGCGCACCACGCGAAGCACTCCAGCCCCGTGCGGATGGCGTCCTTCAGCCGGTCTCGCCACGCCACGCGCTCGGCGCGCAGCAACTCCGCCGCCCGCTCCTCCTTGGTGGGGATGCGCGGCCGCGTTGCCGTCGTCCTGTGGGGTCCCGCGCTGGTGCGATGCATGGATGGCGTACCCCCCATGGGCCGTTTCGTTACCGGAACCCGCCCTCGTACAACTCCGCCAGCCGCTGGAGCCCGCCGTAGTCGCCCGTGCGCTCCGACGTGGCCACGATCGCCGCGAACTCGTGCGTGAGATGCGGGCACCCGGCCAGCGTGGCCTCCAGCGACGCCGTCGCCAGCTGCCGCTCGCTGAACCGCGACACGAACGCCTTCACCTCCGGGCTCGCCGACGCATCCGCTGCGAGCCGCACGGCCCGCGGCAACGTGAGCCCGGCCTCCACCGCGGTCACGAGCGCCCGCGCCATCCGCGCCCGCACGAGCGCGGGCTTGCGCCCATAGTGCGCCGACACGGCCGCCACGATGGCGCCGGCGTTGAACAGCACCAGCGCCACGCCGCCGCCGGCAATCACCAGGTACGCCGCGGCGCTCCCGAACACGAGCACGGGCAGCGGCGCGATGAGGCACGCGAACAACGCCGTGAAGAACGGGTACGCCATCTGCTTCTTCACCCACAGCATCAGCTTGTGCTTGCGCGTGTAGAAATCCGCCAGCAAGCCAAGGCACTGCTCGAGCCGGCCTGACTCCTCGCCGAGCGTGAGCAGCGCGCGCTCGAACTCCTCGAACCGCCCGCCGCCGGCCTTCACCTGCTCGGCGATGGACCGCCCGCGCCTCGTGCCGTCGAGCAGCAACTGGCGGATCTGCTCGGTGAGCGGCGAGTCGCGCGGCCCCATCGTCTCCAGCGCCTTCACGTGCGCGAAGCCGGCCGCGTACATCGTCCGCCACATCGAGTAGAACTCGGCGCGGTGCTGGCCGTCGTCGAGCGCGCGCATCGCGACAAGGGCCTTCATGACGGGCGCGCGGCCGCCTAGTCGTCGAGGGCGTCGGCGAACAGGGCCGGGACGTCGATCGCCAGGGAAGCGGTTGCGTCCGCGGGGTGCCACATGATCGAGTCACGCCGAACCTCGGGCGGCCGCCCCGGCGCGCACTGCTCGATCGTCCGCGCCTCCGGATCCACGATCCAGTACTCCACGTTCAGGCGCGCGAACAGGTCGCGCTTGCGGATCGCGTCGCGCGTCACGGAGCGCGGCGAGAGCACGTCGGCGGCGAGCAGCAGGCGCCCCGCCTCGGCGAACGTCCGCGCCCGTCGGCCGTTCACGAGCGGCAGCACGAAGAGATCCGGTTGCACGAGCGTGTCGGGGGCGATCTCGACGTCGGCCGGGGCGACGATGGCACGGCCCACGCGATTGGCCAGCAGCCACGTGGCGATGCGCTGCCACAAGGCCGTGAGCACCTCCTGGTGGTCGAACGACGGCGCGGGCGTCACGAACAGCTCGCCGTCGATGACCTCGAACTGCAACCCCGGCACATCGGGAAGGTCGAGCACTTCCCGTGCGGTCCAGAGACGCTCCTGCATTGCGGGCATGCCCATAGTCTGCTCGGCTCGGCCGGTGAAATGCAACTCGGCATGGCATACGATGCGCGCCTGGTGCGATGTGTGCGTTACCGAATGATTGCGCTCGCCATCGAAATGCCTCGCGCCAATCCGACGGCGGCTGCGCGGCCGCGGCGTGTCGCAACGGGCCCCCGCGCGGTACATTCGCTCGCGACGGAGCGGACCGAACCCATGGCCGAAAAAGATACCTTCGACGAACTCTCGCTGCTGGTCCGCGCCCGCTACGCGCTCATCGTCCTCGAGACGCGCGAGTACGACCGCGCCATCGCGGGCATCGAGCGCATTTCCGCCGAGCTCGGGCTGCATCTATATGTATGGAGCCGGTCGCGCGGCACGCTGCGCGGCGCGCATTTCACCGACCCGCTGGTGGACAACACCGCCGACCCCGCAAAGGCACTCGCCTTCATTCGCGACCAGGGCGCGGGGCTCTTCGTGTTCCGCGACCTCGCGGCCCACTTCGACGAGCCCACGGTCATCAGCTCGATCCTCGACGGCGTGGACTACTTCAACGCCCGCAAGGGCGCCATCGTGATCATCGGCCAGGACGTGCGCCTGCCGGACGCGCTCCGCCCGCACGCCACGGTGCTCGAGCTGCCGCCGCCCTCGTTCGACGACTACCGCCGCCTCCTCGAACGCCTCATCCGCGAATACTCGGCGAAGATGCCGGTGAAGGTGGAACTCACGCAGGCCGACCGCGTGCGCCTCGTGAACAACCTCGTGGGCCTCTCGCTGCTCGAAGCCGAGAAGGTGATCACGAAGCTCATCGTGGAGGACGGCGCGCTGCGCGAGCGCGACGTGCACCGCGTGATCGAGGCCAAGCGCCAGGTGGTGGAACAGGACGGCCTCCTCGAGTACTACGCGGCCGAGGGCGGGCTCGACCAGGTGGCCGGCCTCGCGGGGCTCAAGGCGTGGCTCGCCCGGCGGCGGCCCGTGGTGTCCGACCCGCGGCGCGCCGCCGAGTTCGGCCTCGCGTTCCCCAAGGGCGTGCTCCTGCTCGGCGTGCCGGGCTGCGGCAAGAGCCTCTGCGCCAAGGCCGTCGCGCGCGAGTGGGGCCTGCCCCTGCTCCGCCTCGACCCGGGCAACCTCTACGACAAGTACATCGGCGACTCGGAAAAGAACTTCAAGCGCGCGATGCAGACGGCCGAGCGCATGGCGCCCATCGTGCTGTGGATCGACGAGCTGGAGAAGGCGTTCGCGTCGGTGAGCGGCGACTCCGACGGCGGCGTCTCGAACCGCATCTTCGGCAGCTTCCTCGCGTGGCTCCAGGAACGGAAGGGCGACGTGTTCGTGGTGGCCACGTCGAACGACGTGACGAAGCTGCCGCCGGAATTCGTGCGCAAGGGCCGCTTCGACGAGATCTTCTTCGTGGACCTGCCCAGGGCCGAGGCCCGCATCGGCGTGTTCGCCATCCACCTCGCGAAGCGCCGCCAGGACCCTGCGGCATTCAACCTGCGCGAGCTGGCCGCCGCCACGGACGGGTTCAGCGGCGCCGAGATCGAGGAGAGCATCAACACCGGGCTCTACGCGGCGTTCAGCGAGAACCGCGCGCTCGCCATGGACGACCTCCTGGCCGCGGCGCACGGCACGCGGCCACTGTCGCAGCTCGCGGCGGACCGGCTCGCGGACCTCAGGCTGTGGGCGGCAAGCCGGACGGTGCCCGCAGATTGATCCGAAAGGCCGCCGGAATCCTCGCGCTCGCCCTCGCGTACGTTGCGCTGGGCAAGGTGTCGCTGCTCGCGGCCACCGAACACCGCGCGGTGTCGTCCATCTGGCCGCCCACGGGGCTGGCGTTGTTCGTGCTCCTGCGGTACGGCCGGGGCTACTGGCCCGGCGTGGCCCTCGGCGCGTTCGCCGTCAACGTGAGCGGCGGCATCCCGCTCGCCGCGTCGCTCGTGATCGGGCTGGGTGACGCCGCCGAGGCCGTCCTCGGCGCGCACCTCGTGGGGCGCGCGCTCCACGGACGCCGGTCCCTCGACCGCGTGCGCGACGTGGTGGCCCTCACGGCGCTGGGTGGCGCGCTGGCGCCGATGGTGGGCGCCACGATCGGCGTCGCCACGCTCGTGGCCGCCGACGCCACGACCATGGCGTCGGCCGCGTCGCTCTGGCTCGTGTGGTGGACGGGCGACGCGGTGGGCGTGCTGGTCGTTGCGCCGCTGCTGCTCCTCTGGACGACGCCCGAGCAGGCCGAGCCGGCGGTGCGGTGGCGGTGGGTGGAGGCGGGCGCCCTCTTCCTCGCGCTGGCGCTCGCCACCGACTACCTCTTTGCCCGGGCGGGCGCGCTGGTGTTCGCCATCTACCCGCTCGCGCTCGTGATCTCCTGGCGGCGCGGTCCGCGTGCCGCCACAACCGCCGCCGCCGTGGTGACGCTCGTGGCGAGCTGGCGCACGCTCGCGGGCTACGGTCCGTTTACGGACTTCACGCCGACGGTGAACCTGTTCGCCCTGCAGTTCTTCCTGGCCCTGCTCGCCGTGATGGGCCTCGCGTTCGCGGCGGCGCGAGCCGAAGGCCTGCACAGCGCGGCCCGCCTGGCCGAGGGGCGCGCGCAGCTCCAGCAGCTCTCGCGGCTGCTGCTCACCGCGCAGGAGGACGAACGACGCCGCGTGGCGCGCGAGGTGCACGACGAGCTGGGCCAGGCCCTCACCGCCGTGAAGATGAGCCTCGCGAACCCGGCGGGACGGTCGCCGCGGCGCCCCTCGCTCGAAACGTCGCGCCGCGAGCAGAACGTGGCCGACCTGCTCGACCGCGCCATCGCCTCGGTGCAGCGCATCGTGCTCCGGCTCCGGCCGGGTGTGCTCGACAGCCTCGGGCCCCTGGCCGCCCTCGAGCACGAGGCGCAGGAGTTCCGGGCGCACTCGGGCGTGGCCGTGACGCTCGAGCTGCCGCCCGACGTGCCCGGCCTCGACGCGGAACAGTCCACGGTGCTGTACCGCACGGTGCAGGAAGCCCTCACGAACGTGGCCCGCCACGCCCGGGCCAGCCACGTGACGGTGCAGCTCGCGGCGGGCGGCGACGCCCTCGTCCTGCAGGTGGCCGACGACGGCGTGGGGATCGCCGACGACCAGCTGCGGAAGCCGCGCTCGATGGGGCTGCTGGGCATGCGCGAGCGCGCGGCCGCGTGCGGCGGCCATATTGACATTCGCCGGCGCGACGGCGGCGGCACGTGCGTGACCCTCACCATCCCGCGACGCGGCGGGCAGCCCGAATGATCCGGATCCTCATCGCCGACGACCACGCGGTGGTGCGCGCGGGGCTGCGCGAACTGCTGGCCCAGCGCGGCGCCATCAGCGTGGTGGGCGAGGCCGATTCCGGTGACGGCATCATCGCGATGGCCGCCGAGGTGCCGGCCGACATCCTCCTGCTCGACGTCTCGATGCCCGGCCCGCCGTTTCTCGACGTGCTGCAGCGCGTGCGCGAGCGGGCCCCCGCGCTGCGCGTCCTCGTGCTGACGATGCACCCCGAGGACCAGTTCGCGGTGCGCGCGCTGCGGGCCGGCGCGTCGGGCTACCTCACCAAGTCGCGCACCCCGGACGAGCTGCTCGAGGCCGTCACGCGCATCCACCGCGGCGGCCGCTTCATCAGCTCCACGCTCGCCGAGCGCCTGGCGAGCCAGCTCGACGCGGATTTCGTCGCCGCGCCGCACGAGCAGCTCTCCGACCGCGAGATGGAGGTGATGCTGCTGCTCGGCGCCGGCAACACCGTCAAGCAGGCCGCGGCCGCCCTTCGCCTCAGCGTGAAGACCGTGAGC
>JAYEKC010000585.1:0-1614 GCA_034716715.1 Gemmatimonadota bacterium
GACGATCCGCACGGCGCTGCTGGAGAAGGGTGCCGCGGCGGTCATGCGGGACGCCACGGAGGGCTGGGCGCAGAAGATGAGCTGGCCCAACGGCTTCGCCGTGGTGATGGGCGGCATGGGCATCGCGGGCGTCGCGACGCTGGGCGATGATCCCGCGGCGGAACAGTACGTGGAGTACAGCCGCCGGCGCCTGCATGAGTTCCTCGACACGCGCGACCGCGACGGTGGATACGTGGAGGGGCACACCTACGGCGGCTACGCGATGAGTCACATCATGCCCTTCGCCGGCACGCTCGCGATCCACGGCGACGACGCGCTCGTCTCTCACCCATACCTGCCGAAGACGCTGGGCTTCGCGACCTTCTGCCTCGATCCGATGAGCGCAACCAGCGTGAACTTCTGCGACTCAAGTTACAGCGCCCGCGCCTACCGATCGACGGCGGCGTGGCTGGCGCGCAACGGCAGCGCGGATGCCGCCTGGTACCTGGCGCACGACGAGGGCCTGACGCACACCTTCGGCTACGTGCCTCCGATCGGCCTTCTCTGGCTGCCGCTGGACGCGGTCGAGGAGGCGCCCGAGGGCCGGCCCGCCGGTGCGCACTACCGTGACATCGGCTGGACCATCGCGCGCAGCGGCTTCGCCGACGAGGTGACGCCCGGCGAGCCATCGCTTCTCTTCGCCATGCGCTCGGGGCCCTTCGGCAGTCACTGCCAGCTCGACTGCAACTGTTTCATGCTGAACGTGAACGGCCGCTGGCTGCTGCGCGACCCCGGCTACGGGCGCGACGCGACCGACATGCACAGCACGCTCCTCGTTGACGGGGAGGGACAGACCCCCGCCGACGCGCACGTGGCGGCCTTCGGCAACGTGGGCAAGATCGTCTACGCGGTGGGGGACGCGTCGGCGTGCTACGACCGGCTGACTGACTTCCGCCGCCACGCGGTGATGGTGAACGGCCGCTACGTGATGCTCTTCGACGAGATACGCGTCGCGGAGTCGGGAGTGTCGATCGCCTCACAAGTCGTCACGGACGTAGCCGAGCCGGAGATCGACGGCGCATGCGTTCGGCTCACGCCGCAGTGGGACGATGCCGCCGAGAGCGAGCAGTTCTGCACGGTCGTGTTTGCCGACGCCGCGGACATCATCACGGAGCAGTACCAGGACAGAGCGAAGGTCATCCAGCGCCACGATGGCGGCGGCCTGTTCCCCGCGCTCCTCTGGCCGCACGCGCGAGAGCCGGCCGCCACGTCTCTTCACGCCGAGGGCGGCGACGTGGCTCTCGCGACTATCGACACAGGCGATGAGACGCATCTCATCGTCCTCAACCTGAGCGGAGGACTCCGCCCGGTCTCTGCCGCCGACGGATCGAGGCTCGCCACCGATGCGCGCCTCGCCTGGGTCAGACGCGCGGGCGGCGAGGTGACGGACCTGTCGATGATCCGGGGCAGCCGGCTGGAGGTTGACGGCGAGGTGCTGGTGGAGCTGGACGCGAAGCAGGACTCTGCACGCTGAGTCGCCGCGACGAGGTGCCGCTACCTCGCGCCATCACGCCGCAGCGTCATCGCCCCCGCTCTCATCCCCACGGAGGAGCCGACGCGCCGGGTGGAGAAGCG
>JAYEKC010000586.1:0-1611 GCA_034716715.1 Gemmatimonadota bacterium
CGGGCGCCGCCCCGGGCGCCGCCCCCGGCGCTCCCTTCGGGGCTGCCGCAGCCGGAGCCGCCGCCGCTTCCGCCGCCCGCGCCATCGTGTGGCCGCGGAACGTCCGCGTCGGCGCGAACTCGCCGAGCTTGTGCCCCACCATGTTCTCCGTCACGTACACCGGCACGAACTTGTTGCCG
The DNA here is from genome assembly GCA_034716715.1 of Gemmatimonadota bacterium. Taxonomy (GTDB): domain Bacteria; phylum Gemmatimonadota; class Gemmatimonadetes; order Gemmatimonadales; family Gemmatimonadaceae; genus Fen-1231. Next base: position 180 of record JAYEKC010000586.1, read on the forward strand.
TTGTGCACGGCGAACGTGTGACCCACGAAGTCGGGCAGCACGGTGCTCGCGCGCGACCAGGTCTTCACGACCCTCTTTTCGTTGCGCGCGTTCATCGCGTCCACCCGCTTGCGCAGGGCGTCCTGGACGAATGGGCCTTTCTTGACGGAACGTGCCATCGATTAATCCGGTTTGATGTGCTTCAGTCGGCTGTCTACTCGCTGCTTACTGCGTCGCCTTGCCACGCTTCCGGCCGCGGACGATCAGGCGCTGCGACGGCTTCTTCTTGTCGCGGGTCTTCACGCCCTCCGGCTTGCCCCACGGGCTCACCACGTTCCGGCCGCCGCGCGTGCGGCCGCCGTGCGGGTGGTCCACCGGGTTCATCACCTCGCCCCGGACCTTCGGACGGCGTCCGGCCCACCGCGACCGGCCCGCCTTCCCCCACGAGAGCAGCTCGTGCTCGGCGTTCCCCACTTCGCCGATTGTCGCGAGGCACTCGCCGTGCACCAGCCGCATCTCCGAGCTCGCCATCCGCAGCGTCACGTAGTCGCCTTCCTTGGCCACCACCTGCAGGCTCGTCCCGGCGCTCCGCGCCAGCTGCCCGCCCTTGCCGCGCACCAGCTCGACGTTGTGCACCGCCGTGCCCAGCGGCACCTCCTTCAGCGGCATCGCGTTGCCCGTCCGCACGTCCGAACCCGGCCCCGACACCACCTGGTCGCCTTGCGACAACCCCTTCGGGTGCAGGATGTAGCGCTTCTCGCCGTCGGCGTACTCGACCAGGGCGATGCGCGCCGACCGGTTCGGGTCGTACTCGATCTCCTTCACCGTCCCGGCCACGCCGAACTTGTTCCGCTTGAAGTCGACCACCCGGTACATCCGCTTGTGCCCGCCACCCAGGCGGCGCATCGAGATGTGCCCGTGGTTGTCGCGCCCGCCCGACCGCTTCAGCGGCTCGAGCAGCGACTTCTCGGGGGTCGACCGCGTGACCACGTCGTTGTCCGGCACGGAGCGGAACCGCGAGCTCTTGGTGACCGGCTTGAATTGGCGAATGCCCATGGGTTGCTCCTCAGCCCTCGAAGATCTCGATCGTGTCGCCTTCGCGGAGCTTCACGATGGCCTTCTTCCACCGCGGCCGGAGCCCGGCCTTGCCCCCCATGCGGCGCGGCTTCCCGCGCTGCTGCGACGTCCACACGTCCGTCACCTTTACGCCGAACAGCGCCTCGATCGCCTGCCGGATCGCGGTCTTGTTGGCCTGCGGGTGCACCTCGAACGTGTACTCCTGGCGGTCCTGGAACGCCGCCGAGGTCTTCTCGGTGACGATCGGCCGCACGATGGTCCGGTTCAAAGTCGGCATCGGCTACTTCCCCTTCTTCTTCGGCGCGGCCTTCCTCGCGGCCGCCTTGGCCGCCGGCTTCTTCGCCGCGGCCTTCGCCGCGGCCTTCGCCGCGGCCTT
>JAYEKC010000587.1:0-1606 GCA_034716715.1 Gemmatimonadota bacterium
CGTCGAGGGCGACGTCGTCACCGGCCCCTTGCGCAGGCGCCGGCGCACCGAGCCGAAGAACACCTACGTCATCGTGTCCGGCGACACGCTCTACGACATCGCCATGCAGAAGTACGGCGACCCGAAGTTTGTGCAGACGATCCAGGAGGCGAACCCGGGGCTCGACCCCGCCCGGCTCCGCGTCGGCGACCGGATCGTGCTGCCCGAGCCGAAGAAGGAAAGGGGCGCACCGGCCGAAGAGAAGAAACGCCCGAAGGTCTACGTCGTCAAGAAGGGCGACACGCTCATCGGCATCGCCCGTAAGATGTATCACGATACGGCAATGTATCCGAAGATCTACGAGGACAACAAGGACGTCCTCTCCTCCCTGAACGCCCGCCTCTACGTGGGCATGCGGCTGCGCCTGCCCGAGGCGGAGTAACCGATGCGTTCGCGCCGCCGACCGGCCCGAACGGGCTTCGCGTATGCGCCCGTTCAGCCGTCGACCGTTGGTCGACGGTCTTTGTTTTTCTGGCGGCGGGTTGCTTCCGGGCGCGGCCGGTTGTACCCTCGCTCGCGGTGCGAGAATGACGCCGGAACCGGGCCAGCCCCCAAAACCCGTTCACGTCGGCACGTCCGGGTGGTCGTACGACGATTGGCGCGGACGGTTCTATCCCGGAAAGGCGCCGGGCCGGTTCGACCGGCTGGCGTACCTGGCGAGGTATTTCGATTGCGTTGAAGTCAACTCGTCCTTCTATCGGCCGCCGAGCCCGCGGGCCGTCGCCTCCTGGCTTCGCCGGACGCCCGGGGACTTCACGTTCACGTTCAAACTGCACCAGCGGTTCACGCACGAGCGAGAGATGCCGTGGACGCCCCGGGAGGTGGACGCCTTCCGCTGCGGCATCGAGCCGGTGCGCGAGGCCGGCCGGCTTGGGGCCGTCCTCGTCCAGTTCCCGTGGTCGTTCCGGTGCGACGAGGAGGCGCTCGGGCACCTGGAGGCGGTTCGGGGCGACTTCGGCGATCTGCCGCTCGTCGTGGAGGTCCGGCACGCGAGTTGGACCGGCGAGTCGGCGACCGCGTTCCTTCGGTCCCGCGGCCTCGGATGGGCCAACATCGACCAGCCGCCCAGCCGGAGCGGCGTGCCGCCAATGAGCCTCGTCACGTCGCCCGTCGGGTACGTTCGGCTGCACGGGCGGAACCGCGAGGCGTGGTTCGACCCGAAGGCCGGCCGCGACGCCCGGTACGATTACCTGTACCGCGAGGACGAACTGGAGGAGTGGATCGACCGCGTGCGCGACATCGCCCGACGCAGCGAAAAGACGTATGTCTTTGCGAACAACCACTACCGCGGTCAGGCGCCCGCCAACGCCCTCCAGATCCTGTCCAGACTCGCCGGCCGACGCGTGCCCGTCCCCTCGCCGCTGCTGCGGACGTACCCGTTCCTGGAGCAGGTGGCCGAGGAGGGCATCCCACCGGGCGAGCAGGGAACGCTGTTCTGATTTCGGATTTCGGATTTCGGATTTCGGATTGGCGGGCGGGGCTGGGATGTGAAATCTGAAATCTGAAATGCGAGATCTCAAATCTCCGATTCCCAAAGGGGCGGTTCGCGCCGAACAGGTGCGAGTGC
>JAYEKC010000588.1:0-8178 GCA_034716715.1 Gemmatimonadota bacterium
TCGCCGGCACCGGCCTTCTCCTTCGCACCACCGAGGCGCGCGAACTGCGTGGCACGGTGGCGCTGTCCGCCCTCCCTGACTCGGCCACCGGGTCGGTGACGATGCGGCTCGACGGCGTCCGGTCGGGCTCGCTCGCCATCAGCGAGGGCGACTTGCGCGCCGACCTGCTGGGCGGGTGGCAGGCTCGCGTCAGCGGACGCCTGTCGGCGCCGTCGGGCGTCGAGGCCAGGCTGCTCGCCGACGTCCGGCGTCGCGCCGACACGACGATCATCCGGTTCGACTCGCTCCGCACCCGAACGGCGTCCAACGCGTGGCGCCTCGAACGCCCGGGGACGGTGACCATGTCGGCTGACGGGTTCGGGCTGGACACCGTGGTGCTCGCCGGCGCGCGCGGCGGCCGCGTCGCGGCGTCGGGCCGGACGACGACCGGCGACACGATCGCCGTGAACCTCCGCGCCGACGCCGTGCCCCTGGCCGACGTGGGCGAGCTGCTGCAGGCCCGCGACCCGATGACTGGCACCGCCACGCTCCGCGCCGACCTCCGGGGCACCCGCGTGCGGCCGGACCTCTTCTTCTCGGGCATGCTCGACGGCGCGACTATCGCCGGCATGCCGCTCGACCGCGTCGAGGCCGACGGCCGGTACGCCGACCGGCGACTGACCACGAGCCTCGCCCTTTCGCGCGGCGGCGTCCCGGCCCTCCACGCCGACGCGAGCCTGCCGCTCGACCTCGCGTTCGAGCCCGAGGGGTCGCGCTTCCTTGAGGAGCCGCTGAGCGCACGCATCCGCACCGACAGCGCCGGCCTGGCCCTGGTCGAGTCGTTCCTGCCCGCCGTCACGGGTGCGCGCGGCGGGCTGCGGATGGATGTGGACGCCAACGGGACGTGGCGCCACCCGCGATTCACCGGGTCCATCACGGTCACCGACGGGGCGCTGGCGTTCCGTCCCATGGGTGCCGTCCAGCTGCAGGGCGTCGTGGCGGACATCGGCCTGCTCGGCGACAGCATCGCGGTGCGGCGGGTGGCTGCGCGCAGCGGCCCCGCGCGCGCCACGGCCGAGCTGACCGGGGCCATCAGCCTCCGCGACCCCGAGGACCCCGCGTTCGCGCTGCGCCTCGACGCGCAGGGCTTCAACGCCATCGACGACCCGCGCCTCGCCGACCTCGACCTCACCGGCAGCCTGCGGCTCGCCGGGCGGCGCAGCGCGGCCGTGCTCACCGGCGGGTTCACGGTAGACCGCGGCGTGATCCGCCTGCCGGAACTCATCCAGAAGCGCGTGATCTCGCTCGACGACGCCAATCTCTTCCGCGTCGTGGACACGACGGCCCTCGCCAACCGCCGGCTCCTCACGGCCGGCGACAGCCTCTTCATGAACAACCTTGCGGTGCGCAACGTGCAGATCCGGATGGGGCCGGATGTGTGGCTGCGCAGCGACGAGGCGAACATCAACCTTGGCGGGTCTGTGGCCGTCACGCGCACGCGTGTGGCCAACGGGCCGAGCGCGGGCCGGTGGCAGCTCGCCCTCGAGGGTCCCCTCCAGACCGTGCGCGGCACGTACCGCCTCAGCCTCGGGCCGGTGCAGCGGACGTTCGCGGTCCAGGACGGCGACGTCCGGTTCTACGGTGACCCGGACCTCAACGCCACGCTCAACATCAACGCGCTGTACACGGTGCGGCAGGTGAGCCAGCAGGGCGCGCGGCCCGATGTGCGCGTGCGCGTGCACATCGGCGGCACGCGCCTCTCGCCCACCGCCGAACTGTCGAGCCCCGACTCGGGGCGCGTCACGCAGGCCGACCTCGTGAGCTATCTCGCCACCGGCGGGCCGAGCACCGCCATCAGCGGGCCGTCCACCGACTACGGGTCGGCGGCGTACCAGTTCGCGCTCTCCACGGTCGGCACCTACCTCGGCGGCAAGGCCTCGGGCGGAATCTGCGACGACGTGCAGATCTCGACGGCGAGCCTCGACGCGCTGGGCGGGCAGCTGCGCTCCGTGGGCGGGCAGGCCCTGCAGGGCACCCGGTTCAACTGCGCGAAGCAGGTGACCGACCGGATCTTCGTGCGGCTCGATGCGGGTCTGTGCTCGGTGGGGCGGCTGGTGGACCCCGGGGGCTCGGCCGCGAGCCAGGCGAACATCACCGACGCGTTCGGCGTGAAGCTCGACTACCGCCTCTCGCCGGACCTTACGGTGTCTGGCGGCATCGAGCCCCCGACGAGCGCCGTCTACTGCCGCGACGACGCGAGCGCGCGGGGATTCGCCCCGACCCCCAAGCAGTTCGGCCTCGACCTGGTTCGCCTGTGGCGTTTTTGAGGGCCGCGTGACGGACTCGCTCGCCGGATCGGCACGCGCACTGGCGCGCGAGGCGCAGCTGGCGGCGCTCCTGCGTGAGTTGCCGCCCGCGCACCGCGCCGTCGTCGAGCAGCTCGACCAGGAGCGGGTCGACCAGGTTCGCGCGGCCGAGCGGCACGCCGTGGCGATCCAGTGGCTCCAGGAGGCGAGCGTTGCGATCGCGCGGGTGCTCGAGCGCGACGCCATCCACCGGGAGCTTGCCCGTCACGCGGCGCGGCTCGCGACCGCCCGTGCGGCGTTCGTCGTGGACGCCACCGCCGGCGACCCAGCCGTGGTGGCCCACTGGGACGGCACCGTCTTCGTCGAAGCGCCACCGGCCCCCGCCGCCATCGCCATCGCCCAGGAGGCGATCCGCACGGCGAAGCCCGCACTTGCCGTCGATGGTGGTGAGCGCGTCGTGGCCCTGCCGTTGCGCGCGGGCCACCGGGTGGACGCCGCCGTGGCGGTGCTCGAGCCAACCTCCGCCGACGCCGGCGTGGCGAACCTGCTCGCCGCCCTCGCCGCCACCGCGGCGGCCGCCCTGGGCACGGCGGCGATCGTGTCCGAGAGCATGCGCGACCGGCGGCAGAGCGAGGCCCTCGCCGAACTCGCCCGCGCACTTAGCGATTCACACCGGCTCGGCGAGGTGCTCCACCTCGGCCTCCGCCACTCGTGCGCCATCCTGGGCACGGACGGCGCCGACATCATGCTCCTTCGCGGGGACTATCTCCACATCGTGGCCGCGTCCGGGTGCTCTGCGCCGTCGCAGGGCGTCTACGTGCCGGTTGCCGAGACGGCGGTCGGCCGGGCGATGCTCGAGGACCGATCCGTGATCGCGAACGCCATCACGGATGAGGTGCGGGCCAGCCCCGTCATCCGCGACACGGTTGGCGTCACCAAGTTCGCCGCCGTGCCGATGCGCAACGCCGAGGGACCAATCGGCGTGCTCAGCGTGGTGAACCGCGAGATGGACTTCGGCGAGGCGGACATTCGCGTCCTCGAGCGGCTCGCGTCCCAGCTGGCCGTCGCGGTGGAGAAGGTCCGCCTGTTCGAGGAGGCGTCGGACGCCACGCGCGAGCTCCGCGCCGCGTTCGACGCCATCGCCGGTGGCATGGCCGTGGTGGACGCCGACGGCTTCATCCAGCGGCACAACGCGCGGCTCGCGGCGATCGCGGACCGCCCCGAGACCGCGAGCCTGGCGGGCCACTCGCTCTACGAAGTGCTCCTCGGCGCTCCCGAGGTCCCGTCCGCGCACGAGCCGATCGGGGCGGCGCTCGTGGGTCGCGAGGTGGGCCGCGGGCTGGTCCGCCGGCCGTCCGGCGAGCGCGTGTTCGAGGTGGTGGCGTCGCCGCACCCCAACGGCGGTGCGGTGGTCACCGCCGACGACGTCACCTCGTTCCTCGCGCTCGCCGAGCGGCACCGGTTGGTCGTCGAGTCCACCACCGATGCGATCCTCATCACCGACGAGGCCGGCATCATCACGTTCGCCAACGATGCCGCCTGTTCGCTGTTCGGCCGGCCGGTGGCGAACGCCGGCCTGCGGCTCGGCCAGCTCGTCGCCGAAGAGGCCCGGGCACGATCCGACGACGCGGCGCTCCGCGCCCTCGCGGGCCACGCCGGGCGCTTTGATGCCGAGGTCATGCGCCCGGACGGCGATCGCCGGGTCGTGTCGGCGAGCCTCGCGCCCGTGCGCGGCCCCGCCGGCGTCACGGGATATGTGGCGTCGCTTCGCGACGCCACCGAGGAGGCGCACGCCCGCGCCGCGATGGTGGCGGCCGATTCGCGGTACCGCAACCTGTTCGAGTCGGCCGGCGACGCGATCTTCACCGTGGACGCGGCGGGCATCGTCACGTCCGCGAACGAGGCGTGCGCCCGCGCGTGCGGCTTGCCGCGTGACGCGATCGTCGGGAGCCGGCTTACGACGCTGATGGACCCCTCCGAAACGGGGGGCGTGGCGGTGCGGCATGCGGTAGCCCTGTCCGGGCGCGGCACGCAGTTCGAGTGCGCCGTGGCGCACAACCAGGGCGCGTCGCGATTGATGTCCGTCACGTTCAGCCCCGTCCTCGGCGGAGGCGAGGTGACCGGGGTCCTCGGAATCGCCCGCGATGTCACCGCGGAGCGCGCTCAGGCTGCGGCCCTCGAGCGCGCCGAGTCGCGCTACGCGCGGCTCGTGGAGTCGGCCGAGGACGGCATCTGCACGCTCGACGAGGAGGGCCACGTGACGTCGGCCAATCGGTCCTTCCGGCGCATCGTCGGCGTCACGCGGCGCGAGCTGTCCGGCCGCCACTTCACGGACTTCGTGCCGCCGCCGCAGCGCGCCGTCGCGTGGGAGCTCTTCGCCGGCGCCCTCGCCGGCGCCCGGCAGCGCAGCGAGATCCGGTTCACGGTGCCGGCGGGCGACGCCATCGTGAGCGTGCGGGCAGCCCCGCTCGTCGAGCACGACCGCGTGGCGGGCGTGCTCGTCATCGTCCGCGACGTCACGGAGGAGCGCGCCCTGCTCAACCACGCCGCGCGGCGCGACAAGCTCGCGGCCCTCGGCGAGCTGGTCGGCGGCGTAGCGCACGAGGTCAACTCGCCCCTCACCGGCATCCTCGCCCACGCCCAGCTGCTGCAGGCCGACTTTCCCCCGGACTCCGAGGCGCGCCGCGCCGCCGACACGATCGTCAACGAGGCCCGCCGGGCCGCGCGCATCGTGGGCAAGCTCCTCACCTTCGCCCGGCAGAACCCCACCGAACGCATCCCCACGGACATCAACCAGGTCATCCTCGACACGCTCGAACTCCGCCGCTATCCCCTTCGGATGCAGGAGGTCGACCTTCGCGTGCGCCTCGGCGACGGCCTGCCGGCGGTGTGGGCCGACCCGTTCCAGCTCCAGCAGGTCCTCATCAACCTCCTCTCGAACGCCGAGCAGGCCGTGGTCGCCGCGCAGCGGCCGGAGCGATGGATCGAGATCGGCAGCGAGCAACGCGGCCGCGAAATCGTGGTCACGGTGACCGATTCGGGGCCCGGGATTGCGCCGGAACATCTCGCAAGCATCTTCAATCCCTTCTACACGACCAAGCCGAGGGGTATCGGTACCGGCCTTGGCCTGTCGATAAGTTTCGGCATCGTGCGGGAACACGGAGGATTCATCCAGGCAAGCTCTCCACCCGGCCAGGGCGCGACCTTCGAGGTCCACCTGCCGATCCGCGACGCGCGGACGTCGGCTCCCGGGCGCTGACCACCATATGGCAAGCATCCTGATCATCGACGACGAAATCGCGATCGCCACGGCGTTCGCGATGTTCTTCCGGCACGATGGCACCCACGTCGTCCACGAGGCGCACACGGGCGCCGAAGGCATCGCGCTGTACGAGCGCGTCCGGCCGGACCTCGTCCTGCTCGACGTGCGCCTTCCCGACATGACGGGGTTCGACGTTCTCTCGCGCATCCGCGGCGACGACGCCGTCGTGATGATGGTGACCGCGTACGGTGACGTCGCCATGGCGGTGGAGGCGCTGCACAAGGGCGCGGAGAATTTCCTCACCAAGCCGGTGGACCTCAGCCACCTCGCGGCGGCGACGGCCCGGGCGCTGGAGAAGGGCCAGCTGCGGCGCATGAACAAGCACCTGGCCGCCCAGCGCGGCCTCGGGGCGGGCGTGGTGTTCGGGTCGTCGCCGCCGATGCGCGACCTTGCGTCCCAGATTGCGGTGCTCTCGAGCAGCGACCGGACGACGGCGCTCATCGTGGGCCCGCGCGGGGCGGGGAAGGGCCGCGTGGCGGAACTGATCCACGCGCAGGGGCCGCGCGCGGCGAAGCCGTTCGTCGAGGTCATCTGCGCCGCCCTCACCGCCAGCTCCCTCGACGCCGAGCTGTTCGGCGTGGAGGAAGCTGGGGACAACGGGACCACCGTGACCCGCAAGGGTGTGTTCGAGATCGCCGACGGCGGCACGCTGTTTCTCGATGAGATCGGCGACCTCTCCCCGCAGCTGCAGCCCAAGCTCCTGCGCGTGCTCGAGGGCAAGGGCTTCCGGCGCGTCGGAGGGGCGTCCGAGGTGTCCCCGGACGTCCGCGTGATCGCCGCGACGAGCCGCGACCTCGCGGCCGAGGTGGCTGCCGGGCGGTTCCGCGAGGACCTGTACTACCGCCTCTCGGTGATGCCCATCCTGCTGCCCCCGCTTCGCGACCGCTCGCGCGAGGACGTCGTCGAGCTCGCCGCCCACCTGCTTGATGTCCTGGCCAAGTCCGTCCCCGGCGCCCCGACGACGCTGGCCGACGATGCGCTGGACGCGCTCCTGCGCTACGGCTGGGCCGGCAACATCCGCGAGCTGCGCAACGTGCTCGAGCGGGCCATGCTCATGGCCCGCGGCCAGCCGCGCATCGAGCTTGCCCACCTCCCGCGCGACGTCCAGGGCGCGAGCGGGGCCGACGTCGTGCACCACGAACCGAAGTCGCTCTCCGACGTGGAAAAGGCGCATATCGACCGCACGCTCAAGGCGCACAACCACAACCGCACGCACGCCGCGCGCGAGCTGGGCATCTCCCGGGCGACGCTGATCAAGAAGATCCGGGACTACGAGCTCTCCGACAAGCGCTGAGGAGGCCACGGTGGAACACGACGCCATGCAATGCCGCGCCTGCGGACGCGAGGAACGGGCCAGCGAGGGCTATCCCTGCAACGGCTGCGGCACCTTCATCTGCCAACTCTGCAACCTGAAGGGCATCGTGCTCTGCCGCGCGTGCCAGGCGAAGGAAGGGACGGCGCCCGCGAAGGGCGCGTGAATCCCCGCGACGGCGACCTTCGCGCCGCGAAGCTCGGCATCGCCGTCGGCCACGCCACCGACGCCGCGGGAGCCACCGGCTGCACCGTCGTGCGTGGAGCGGATGGGCCGCTCCGCGCAAGCGCCGTCGCCGTCGGCCGCGCCACGGGCACACGCGAATGGGCGCTGCTCGAGCCGTGGGCCTCCAACGACCGGATCGACGCCGTCCTGCTCACGGGCGGAAGCGCGTACGGTCTCGACGCCGCCGCCGGCGTCATGCGGTGGATGGAGGAGCGCGGGCGTGGCTACGCGATCGCGGGAGGCGTCGTGCCCATTGTGCCGGCCGCCGTGGTGTTCGACCTCGCTCCCCTCGGGACCTTCGCGGCGCGGCCCACGGCGCAAATGGCGTACGACGCCTGCGAGCAGGCATCGCCGGGTGGCTGGGCCGAAGGGAGCGTGGGCGCGGGCACGGGCTGCACCGTGGGAAAGCTCTACGGGCCTCGGCATGCGATGAAGGGCGGCGTCGGCGTTGGCGTGGCGGGCGACGCCGGTGACCTGCTTGCGGCCGCCGTCGCCGTGGTGAACGCCGTGGGGCACGTCCGGGACTTCGACGGCACCATCATCGCCGGGCCGCGCGACCCCGCCGGCGGGCTCGCCGACAGCGAGCGGGTGGGCGCCGCACGCGGGTTGTTCGTCGACCCTGGCGCCAGCACCACCATCTCGGTGGTGGCCCTGAACCGGACGTACACGAAGCTCGAGCTCCAGCGCATCGCGCGAGCGGCGTCCGCGGCCTACGCCAGGCGGATCGCCCCGGCCGCCACGTCGTTCGACGGGGACGTGGTGTTCGCCGTCTGCCCTGTCGACGCGCCGGCGGGCGATCCGGTGCGTGCGGAGCTCACGGCCACGCTGGCGCTGGAGGAAGCCGTCGTTCGCGCCGTGCGCACCGCCAAGGGGCGCGACGGCATTCCCGGCCTCGCCGACTGAGGCGCTAGCTGTGCTTAGTGAGGACGTTGTTCACAGGGCAGCCGCGAGATGAAGCAGGGGTGGTAGGTAGTTGATCGCCGAGTGGCCGCGTGCCTCATTGTAGTGGGTGAGGTAACGAGCCAGCCACTCGG
>JAYEKC010000589.1:0-1605 GCA_034716715.1 Gemmatimonadota bacterium
GGCCCCGACGGCGAGCCCCGACGCCCCGGCCCCACCGGCAAGCAAGCGGACCGCCGGTCGCGGATCCCGCGCAAAGGCGCGCTAGCCGCCGCAGCACCTCCACCAACCCGATCCTTTCACTTCCCCGCCTTACATGCCCACCGCATCACCCGCGTCGCGCGAAAGCACCACCGGCCTCTCCGCCCAGGGCCTTGCCCCCAACGGCCGCCTCCACTGGAACCTCGTCCCGCCCGAGCTGGTGCAGGAGGCGGTGCGCCGCGGCGAGGGACAGCTGGCCGACATGGGACCGTTCTGCGCCGTCACGGCGCCGCACACCGGCCGCTCGCCCAAGGACAAGTTCGTCGTGGTGGAGCCGTCGTCGGAGAAGGACGTGGACTGGGGCGCCGTCAATCAGAAGCTCCACGAGAAGCACTTCGACGTCCTGCTCGCGGACGTCAAGGCGTACCTGAACGGCCTCGACGACCTGTTCGTGCAGGACCTCTATTGCGGCGCCGACCCGAAGTATCGCCTTTCGTGCCGCTACGTCACGCCCAACGCGTGGCACGCGGCGTTCGTGCGGAACATGTTCATCCGCCCCGACGTCGCCGAACTGGCAGGGTTCGTCCCCAACTTCAGCATCCTGCACGCACCGGAGTTCCAGGCCGACCCGGCGAAGCACGGCACGCGCACGGGCACCTTCATCGTGCTCCACCTGGCGAAGCGCATGATCCTCATTGGCGGCACGCGCTACGCGGGTGAGCTCAAGAAGTCGATGTTCACGGTGATGAACTACCTGCTCCCCAGGCAGGGCGTGCTCTCGATGCACTGCTCGGCTAACGTCGGCCCCAAGGGCGACACGGCGCTCTTCTTCGGCCTCTCCGGCACCGGCAAGACCACGCTCTCGGCCGATCCGCACCGGGGGCTCATCGGCGACGACGAGCACGGCTGGTCCGGCGACGGCGTGTTCAACTTCGAGGGCGGCTGCTACGCCAAGGTGATCAACCTCTCGGCCGAGAACGAGCCCGACATCTACCGCACCACGCAGATGTTCGGGACGATCCTCGAGAACGTCGAACTCGACCCGGTCACGCGGCAGGTGCAGTTCGAGAGCCAGAAGATCACCGAGAACACGCGGGCGAGCTACCCGCTGCACTACATCGCGAACCACGTCCCGAGCGGGCGCGCGGGACACCCGAAGAACGTCGTCTTCCTCACAGCCGATGCGTTCGGCGTGCTCCCGCCCATTGCGAAGCTCTCGCGGGAGCAGGCGATGTACTACTTCCTCTCCGGCTACACGGCCAAGGTGGCCGGCACCGAGCGCGGCGTCACGGAGCCGCAGGCCACCTTCAGCGCGTGCTTCGGCGCGGTGTTCCTCGTGTGGCACCCGACGAAGTACGCCGAGATGCTCGGCCAGCTCCTCGACCAGCACAAGGACGCGAACGTCTGGCTCGTGAACACCGGCTGGAGCGGCGGCCCCTACGGCGTGGGCGCGCGGATGAAGATCGCGTATACGCGAGCGATGGTGCGCGCGGCCCTCGACGGCTCACTGGCCACGGCACCGGTCAGGACGGACCCCGTGTTCGGCCTCGCCGTGCCGCAGGGCATTGCCGGCGTGCCGGCCGAGGT
>JAYEKC010000590.1:0-8168 GCA_034716715.1 Gemmatimonadota bacterium
CGGGTTCAGCGCCAACGTCTTCTCGATCATCATCTTCGGCTTCATCGGCGGCATCACCGGCGTGACGATCGGCACGGAGCAGATCAACATCATCGTGCACAACACGCTGCGGGTGCCGGGCCACTTTCACGCCACAGTGGTGGGTGGCACGGCGCTCGCCTTCATGGGCGCCACGTACTACCTGATCCCGCTCGTGTTCCGGAAGAAGGTCGCCTTCTGGCCGCTGGCGAAGATCCAGCCGTACATCTTCACCATCGGGATGGTGCTGTTCACGCTGTTCATGACGTTCGCCGGCAGCTTCGGCGTGCCGCGCCGCCACTGGGACATCACGTTCAGCCAGGCGCCGTTCGACGTGCAGATGAACCCGGCGGTGGACGTCGTGCTCGCCATCATGGCCCTCGGCGGCCTGCTCGCCGCGACCGGCGCCCTCATTTTCATCGCCATCGCCGTGGTGTCGGTGTTCTTCGGCCAGCCGGTGGGCACCATCCAGCGCGGCGTCGCCGTGGCCGGCATCCCGCAGGGCCTCACCAACCCGCCGTTGCACGCCGCCGACGTGAACGCGCGCAACGAGAAACTGCACGCCGAGGCGAAGGGCATCGGCGGCGCCACGCCGGGCACGATGGTGCTGGTGTTCGTGTTCCTCGCCGCGTTCATCCTCTACTTCTTCACGAACTGGAAGATGCTGTCGTTCGTGTGGAAGGTCGGCTGAGCGATGGAAGGTGCCCGGCGCGAACGCACGGCCGTCGCCGCGCTGGCGGTGATCCTCGCGATCACCGCCGCGTGGTGGGCGCTCGCGCTGTGGCCGTCGTCCGCGGCCGGGCCGGCGTGGGTGGAGCGCACGCGGCTTGCCTGCTTCGGCGCGGAGCCCGGTGGGCTGCCCAACGGCGGCGGCTGGCTGGTGATGATCGGCCAGCCGCTGGGCATGCTGATCGTACTGTTGGCCGCGTGGGGGGCCGACGTGCGCGCCGGCATCGCGCGGATGCTCCGCAGCCTCGGCGGGCAGCTCGCCGTCGGGGCGACGATGGCCGGTGTGGTCGCCGGCGCGGCCGGCGTGGTGGTGCGCGTTGCGAACGCCGACGCGCGGCCGTTCGAGGTGAGCACGACCGAGCGACTCGTGGCCGGGCTCACGCGCGTGGCCGACACGGTGCCCACGATGCGGCTCACCGACCAGGACGGGCGCGTGCTGGACCTGGCGGCGCTCCGCGGGAAGCCCGTGCTCGTGACGTTCGCCTTCGCGCACTGCGAAACCGTGTGCCCGCTGGTGGTGATGGACGTGCTCGAGGCCCGGCAGCGGGTACGCCGCGACGCGGCGCGGCTCAGTCCCGGCGCCACGGCGGCGCAGCTCGACTCGGTCGCACCCGCGGTGGTGATCGTGACCATCGACCCCATTCGCGACACGCCGAGCCGACTGCCGACGATCGCGGCGCAGTGGAAGCTCGGCGCTGGCGCGCACATGCTGAGCGGGCCGGTGGCCGAGGTGGACCGGGCGCTCAACGCGTGGCGCGTGCCGCGGGTACGCAACGACGCCACGGGCGACTACACGCACCCCGTGATCGTGTACGTCATCGGCCGCGACGGCCTGATTCACTTCGCCACGCCCGGCGGGGCGGACGTGATCACGGCGGCGGTGAAGGCGCTGTAGCGAGTCCGGCCCCCAGCGGACCTTCGCGATGACGACGGTGAGGCAGGGCGGGGCGATCCTGATATCGCCCTGGGAGATGGTGGACGGCTGACTGCCGGGGCCGGGTCGTGAGCCTCATGACTCGAGAACCCCTGTGAACCGGAGCGCGCTGGTCACCGGTCCCGGCAGGCAGCCTTCCCCGCCGTACATCTGTCGAGCGCCGCTGCTCGCGTTCCTCGTCCTCGCGTGCGTGCGGCAGGCGTCGCCCGGGCCGCTACGCCTTCATCAACTCCTCATCAAATCGTAACGGCGCCGCCGCTGCGCAATCGGTGGAGGTGAACGGTATTTCCGTCGTGGTGGCGGGCGCGCACGCCGCGCTTGCAACCATTTCTCACCTCGCGGTGTCCAATTGCGTTCGACCGCACGCCCACCCTCCGCTCCTCCCGGAGACCCCCCGCATGCGCCGTCTCGCGTTCGCCGTCGTCGTCCTGTCCGTCCTGTACGTCCTGTCCGTGCCGCCCGCGATCGTTCTCGCCCAGGGTTCGGGCGCGGCCGGCCTGCCGGCCCCTGACGCCAGGCCGCGCGTCTACCTCGACTGTCCGAACGACTACTGCGACACGGACTACTACGTCACCGAGATCCCGTACGTGGACTTCATTCGCGAGCGCGCGGACGCCGACGTCCACGTCCTGGTGACGTCGCTGGCAACGGGGTCGGGCGGGCGGGCCTACACGCTCAACTTCATCGGCCTTGGCCGCCGCGCCGGGCGTGCCGACACCCTCACGGCCAACGTACCACCCAACTCGTCACAGGATGTGCAACGGCGCGAGATCGCACGGGTGATGAAGCTCGGCCTCGTCCCGTACGCGATGGCGTCCGCGGCGGCATCGCGCCTCTCCCTTGCCTACGCTGCGCCGCCACCCGCGAAGGGCGGTGAATCCGTCACGCGACACGACCCGTGGAACTTCTGGGTGTTCCGCGTGAGCGGCAACACCAACTTCGGTGGCGAAAGCGAGTCGCGCCGCGCGTCCGTGAGCAGCAGCGTCTCCGCCCGGCGGATCACGGAGAACCTCAAGGTCAGCATCGCGGGGTCCGGGAGCTATCGCGAAACGCGGTACTCCTTTTCCGACGGCAGCGAGAGTTTCTTCGCCCTCCGCAACTACAGCAGCTCGGTCCGGGTGGTGAAGAGCTATGGCCCGCACTGGTCGGCGGGGCTGAGCGGGGGAGTCGGGTCGTCGGACTTCACGAACCAGAAGCTCTCCGCCAACGCCCTCGTGTCGGCCGAGTACAACTTCTTCCCATGGTCCGAAGCCACGCGGCAGCAGCTCGTGGCCATCTACGCCGTCGGCGCGCAGCACTACCGGTACAAGCAGCAGACGATCTACTTCGAGACCGAGGAGACGCGCCCGCAGCAGCAGGTGGTGATTGCGGCCACATCGCGCCAGCCGTGGGGGTCGGTGGATGTGCAGGGCAGCTTTTCGCAGTACCTCCACGACCCGTCGAAGAACAATGCCGGCGTGTTTGCGAGCGTGGACCTGCGCCTCATCAAGGGATTCTCGCTGTCGTTCTTCGGGTCGGCGTCGCAGGTGCACGACCAGCTGTACATCGCCGCCGGCGGCCTCACGCGAGACCAGGTGCTCACCCAGCAGCGGGCGCGCGCGACATCCTACCAATACTCCGGGTACGTCAGCCTCTCGTACACCTTCGGGTCGCTGCTCAGCAACATCGTGAACCCGCGCCTCGACAACCTCGGCGGGGGCGGCACGACGTTCTTCTTCTTCTAGGCGGCGGCGCGCGGCGGGCCGGGCGCTTGCCCGCGCCCGCGGAACGGCGCAACGTGAGGCATGCGTCCAGCCACCATCCTCCTCGTCCTGTTCCTCGCGGCGCCCTCGGCCGTACCCGCCCAGGGCCGCGGTGACGCCCCGCCGCCGCCCCGCCAGCTGCCGCCGCCCGCTTCACAAGCCGTGGGCTGGGGCGCATGGGGCGGGGACCCGGGCGCATCCAAGTACTCGCCCCTCGCCGACATCAACCGCGACAACGTTGCGAAGCTCCAGCTGGCCTGGACCTGGGACGCCAACGAGCAGCCCATCCCGGAGGGGCCGGGCCAGAAGGCGGCGCGCCCGGGCCAGTTCCAGGCCACGCCGCTCGACATCAACGACACCCTCTTCTTCTCCACGCCGTACAACCGCGTGATCGCCATGGACGCCATCACCGGACGCGAGTACTGGTCGTACGACCCTGAGGCGTGGAAGACCTACGGCCAGCCCTCCAACGGCACCGGCCTCGTGCACCGCGGCGTGGCCACGTGGACCAACGGGCGCGAGCGCCGGATCTTCATCAACTCGCGCTGGCGCCTCATTGCCCTCGACGCGCGCACCGGCAAGCCCATCGCCTCGTTCGGCACCAACGGCGAGGTGGACGTCACGCAGAACCTCTCGCGCCCGGTGCGCCGCGAGCACTACACCAACACGTCGCCACCGCTCGTCTGGGGCAATCTCGTCATCCTCGGCAACGGCGTCGGCGACCGCCTCCAGTACAGGGGCGACCCGCCGGGCGACATCCAGGCGTTCGACGTCCGCACCGGTAGGCGTGTGTGGCGCTTCAAGACGGTGCCCGAGCCGGGCGAGTTCGGCCACGACACCTGGAGCGACTCGGCGTGGAAGTACGTGGGTCACACCAACGCGTGGGCGCCGCTCTCCGTGGACTCCGCACGCGGCATCGTGTATGCGCCCGTGGGCACGCCGAGCAACGACTACTGGGGCGGCGACCGCCGGGGCGCCGGGCTCTTCGGCGAGACGGTCCTCGCGCTCGACGCGCGAACGGGGAAGCGGCTCTGGCATTTCCAGACGGCGCACCACGGCCTGTGGGACTACGACCCGCCCACCGCGCCCGTCCTCGGCACCGTGACGCACGACGGGCGACGCGTGGACTTCGTGGCGCAGCCCACCAAGCAGGGATTCCTGTTCGTGTTCGACCGCGTGACCGGCAAGCCGCTCTGGCCCATCGAGGAGCGGCCCGTACCGCAGAGCGACGTGCCCGGCGAGTCGAGCTGGCCCACGCAACCGTTCCCCACGAAGCCGGCGGCGTTCTCGCCGCAGGGCTTCACGCAAGACGACCTCGCGGACTTCACGCCGGAAATCCGCAAGGCGGCGCTCGACGCCGTTGCCGGCTACCGGATGGGGCCGCTGTACACGCCGCCGTCCATGGAGGGCAGCATCGTGCGCCCGGGCGTGATTGGCGGGGCGGGGTGGGGCGGCGCGGCGTTCGATCCGACCACCGGCTGGATGTACGTCAAGGCGAGCAACGACCCGGCCCTGATGACCATCGGCAAGCGCGACGCGCCGAGCGACACGATTGACTATGCGTACGCGTTCGACCCCGCACGGCGTTCACTTGGCGTGCCGACGCGCGCGCTGGGCGCCGGTGGTGCGGCGGGCGGCGCGGCGGCAGGCGGCATGGGCGGCGCAGGCCGCGGCGGCACGCTCCCGATCGCGAAGCCGCCGTACGGCACGCTCACCGCGATCGACCTCAACACCGGCGAAACGAAGTGGACGATTCCGCTCGGCGACAACCCGGCGGTGCGCAACAGCCCCGCCCTCGCCGGGGTGAAACTGCCCGACAAGCTTGGTGTGGTGGGCTCGCCCGGCGGGATGGTCACGCGCGGCGGGCTCGTGTTCCTCACGGGCGGCGGACGCGTGCTGTACGCGATCGACTCGCGCACCGGCGAGTACAAGTGGGAGCACGACCTCGGCCAGGTGGCGTACGCCAACCCGATGACCTTCCGGAGTCGCGCCGGCAAGCAGTACGTGGTGATCGCGACCGGCGCCGGGACCACCAGCAAGCTCGTGGCGTTCGCGATCCCGTAGGAGAGACTGCGGGGGGCGGTCGGGACGGTTGCGCGGCGGGTTGTTGCGCTGGGCTCACCGGGGCTATTCTCTATAGATGCGACTCCCCCCGCTCTCCGCCCTCGCCGCCGCGGCGCTCGTCGCACCGGCCCTTGGCGCCCAAGTGGCGCCCGTCAACGACGCCCCCAACCCGTACCGCTCCACGGCGGGGTGGGCGAAGATGCCCGAGGGCCGCGCGTGGGGCTCCACCAGCGCTGTCGCCATCGACAAGGACGGCGTGAGCATCTGGGTGGCCGAACGCTGCGGGCAGAACGACTGCGTGGGCTCGCCCCTCGACCCCGTGCTCAAGTTCGCCAAGGACGGCAACCTCGTGAAGCACTTCGGCGCGGGGATGATCCGCTCGCCGCACGGCATCCACGTGGACCGGGACGGCAACGTCTGGGTGGTGGATTGTTCGTGCACGGGCGCCGGCGGCGGGGCACGGGGCGGCCGCGGCGGGCGCGGCGGGCGCGGTGGCGATTCCGGCGGCCGCGGCGCGGCACCGGCACCCACACCCGCGGCGGCGTCGGGCCACCAGATCTACAAGTTCTCGCCCGACGGCCAGCTGCTGATGACGCTCGGCAAGGCCGGCGGCGACACGACCATCGGGTCGTTCTTCTTCCAGCCGAACAACATGACCACCGCGCCCAACGGCGACATCTGGGTGGTGGAGGGCCACGGCGACGGGCAGGGCACGTCGCCGGCGCGCGTGCTGCGGTTCGACAGGACGGGGAAGCTGCTCGGCGAATGGGGCACGTACGCCGACACCACGAAGAAGGACGAGCCGTACGCGTTCATGCAGCCGCACGCCGTGGCGCTCGACTCGCGCGGCCGCCTGTACGTGGGCGACCGGAGCTACAACCGGATCAAGGTGTTCGACCCGGCGAACGGGATGAAGCTGCTGGCCACGTGGTACCAGTTCTCGCGGCCGAGCGGCGTGTACATCGACGCCAACGACAATATCTACGTGGCCGACTCGGAGTCCGGCTCCGTGAACCCGCCGCACTGGGCGTGGAAGCGCGGCATCCGCGTGGGCAGCGTGCGCGACGGGCGGGTGGTGGCGTTCATCCCCGACCCCACGCCGACGTGCTATGCGCGGATCCAGGCCGCCGGCGCGCCACCCTCGGCGGGCGCCGCGGAGCAGCCGTGCGCGGGCAACACGTGGGCGGCCGAGGGCGTAGCAGTGGACAGGAACGGCGTGATCTACGGCGCCGAGGTGGGACCGAAGGCGCTCATGCGCTATTTGAAGAATCCGTAATCCGTCATCCGTAACCCGTCATCCGTCACCCGTGGCCAACGGCGAGGTGACGGAAGACAGGTGGCGGAGGACGGGCAACGGCAAACGACCTCACACTCCACCCACCCTCTCATGCCAGTCTCCTTCAAGCTCAACGGCAAGTCCGTCAGCGTCGACGTGGCGCCCGACACCCCGCTCCTCTGGGTGCTGCGCGACACGCTCGACCACAAGGGATCGAAGTTCGGCTGCGGCGTGGGCCAGTGCGGCGCGTGCACCGTGCACCGGAACGGCGCGGCGGTGCGGAGTTGCCAGCTGCGCATCTCCACCCTCGAGGGCGCCGACATCCGCACCATCGAGGGCCTCGCGCCCGACGGCACGCACGCCCTGCAGAAGGCGTGGGAGGAGCTCGACGTGCCGCAGTGCGGCTATTGCCAGGCCGGCCAGATCATGTCGGCGGCGGCGCTGCTCGAGCGGAATGCGAACCCGACCGACGCCGACATCGACAACGCGATGAATGGCAACATCTGCCGCTGCGCCACGTACCTTCGCATCCGCGCGGCGATCAAGCGAGCGGCGGAGATCAAGCGCAGCGCCGCGTCGGAGCAGAAGGGCGGCAATCCCGGAGCGTCGGGCGACGCGTTCGCCGGCGCCGCTGCCAGGCCCGGCACGGAGCATGGCGCGCGCGACGGTCGCCCGCGTTCCCTCTTCGAACCCGCGCGCTAAGGGAGGCCGACGCCAATGACCACGACGACCAGGCCCGAGTCCCGCGCGCGCGGCATGCAGCGCCGCGATTTCATCCGCGTGAGCGCCATCACCGGCGGCGGGATGCTCATCGCCACGTACATCCCGGAACTCGAAGGCAAGCTTGCCGCCCTCGCCGGCGCCAGGCGCGCCGACTTCACCCCCAACGCCTTCATCCGCATCACGCCCGACGGCGCGATTACGATCATGGCGAAGAACCCCGAGATCGGGCAGGGCGTCAAGACGCACCTCCCGATGATCATCGCCGACGAACTCGACGTGGACTGGAAGGCGGTGAAGGTCGAACAGGCGATCTTCAACCCCGAGGCGTACGGCACGCAGGGCGCCGGCGGCTCCACCGCCACGCCCATCAACTGGACGCCCCTGCGCCAGGCGGGCGCCGTGGGCCGCGCGATGATGATCACGGCCGCGGCGAAGACGTGGGGCGTGCCGGAGTCGGAGGTGATGTCCACCGGCCACGGGGCGGTGATGCACCACGCGTCGAACCGGACGATGACCTACGGCCAGCTCGCGAACACGGCCGCCACGCTCACGCCACCGGCGCTCGACGCCGTGCCGCTGAAGGACCCGAAGGACTACCACATCATCGGCACGAAGGTGCCGGGCGTGGATAACCACAAGATCGTCACCGGGCAGCCGCTGTTCGGCATCGACTTCACGATGC
>JAYEKC010000591.1:0-8154 GCA_034716715.1 Gemmatimonadota bacterium
GCGCATTGCGGCCGGCGACGCGACGCCCGGGTTCCAGACGCCTGCGCGGCTCTTCGGCGCGCGCTTCGCCGAGTCGCTGGGCGGCGTGACGGTGGAGGACGCATGACCGCGCGCCGCCGGGCCCGCACCGTCGAGCCGCCCGCGGGGGCCGAGCGCCCGGCAGTCTACAGCACGGCGCGGCTGGGCACGCTCGTCTGCCCCGTGTTCGTGCCCGTCGGCGCGGTGGAGGCAGCGCTGCGCCGCGCGTCGCCGTCGCTCGCGCCCGCCCGCCTCGCCGGCGTGCCGCGCGGCAAGCATCCCGTGATCGTCGAGGTGTGGCGCGTGCAGGACGGCGTGCCATGGTTCGGGGCGATGAACGCGCACGACTGGTCCGCGGCCGCCGGCGCCGTCGTGGGCGCCGGCGTGTTCGCCGGAGTCGGCGCGGTGGTCGGGGCCGGGCTCGGCGCGTTCCGCGCGCTCGGTGCAGCCGAAACCGCGGTTGGCCCGGCCGGCAGTGCCCGTGACGCCAGTCGCGGCCGCGGGCGCCGCATCGCGGGCAGGCTCGTGGACGGCATCGCGGATAGCCTCACGGGAATTGCCGACGGCGCCGGCATCGGCGCGCGTGGCGGCTGGGCGCTGGGCGGACGCGCCGCGCGCCGCCAGAGCGAATGGCGGTCGCGCGTGATCGGCACGTACAACGAGATCATCATCACCGTGCCGTGCGCGGCCCGGCGCGGCGCCACGGAACGCCGGTTCTCGTACGTGCTCGCCACCTGCACCGACAGCCCCGCGTCCATGCTCGGGGAGCGCGCCGTGGGCTGGGGGTATCGCAAGGTGGAGGCGCGCGGCTCGCGCATGCCCGACGGCACGCTCCAGGTGACTGTCGCCGCGGCCGACCGCCCGCTCCGCCTGCGTCCCGGCAACGCCGGCGCCGTGGTGGAGTGGTCGCCGGCGGTGGCCGCGCGCGCGACGCTCGCGTCGCTCGAGGCGCCGCTCCTGGGCACGCTCGCCGACGGCCGCCTCAGGATCTCGTACTTCGACCGTGCGCACGGCGCCGCCGGCGCCACGCTGCGCGGCGTGGACGTGGCGATCGAGTCACTCGACGCCCTGGTGCCGGGCGCCGGCGCGGGAGCCGTCCGCGTGCCGGCGTTCGGCAGCCGTGCGCCGTGGGGCGCCGTGTACGCCGAAGACGTGCCCGTGGCCCTCACCCATCCGCGCGCCCCGCGCGACGCCGATGCCCTCTGACCATCCCGTGACCCGAGCAATCACCGATGCGCTGTAGGGCCTGCCAGGGCGACAACCCCGCCACGATGCGGTTCTGCGGCCACTGCGGCGCGCCCCTCACCAGCACGCCCACGGCGGAGTACGAGGCCGAGCGGCGCCAGATCACGGTGCTCTTCTCGGATCTCGTGGGCTCCACGGCGCTGGCGGCGAAGCTTGACCCTGAGGAACTGCGCGAGGTGACCGCGGCGTACCACGCGGCCTGCGACGAAGTCGTGCGCCGCCACGACGGCCACGTGGCCCAGTACCTCGGCGACGGCGTGCTCGTGTACTTCGGCTACCCCACGGCCCACGAGGACGACGCCCGCCGGGCCGTGCGCGCGGGGCTCGGGATCATCGCCGCGCTCGGGCCGCTCAACGAGCGGCTCGAGGCGGAGTATGGCCTGCGCGTCAATGTCCGCGTCGGCGTGCACACCGGGCCCGTGGTGGTGGGCGAGGTGGGCGGCGACCAGCGCAAGGAGCAGCTCGCGCTCGGCAAGACGCCCAACGTGGCCGCGCGCATCCAGGACGCCGCCGCGCCGGGGACGGTGGTGGCGAGCGAGGACACGTGGCGCATCGCGCGCGAGTACTTCGAGTGGAAATCGCTCGGGTCGCGCACGCTGAAGGGCATCGAGGCGCCGGTCACGCTGCACCAGGTGGTGGCGGAATCGGAAGCCGAGTCGCGCCTCGACGCGTCGCGTCGCGCCGGGCTCACGCCCCTTGCCGGCCGCGCCGACGAGCTGTCCATGCTCGACCGGCGGTGGGCCGAGGCGGTGGCCGGCGAGGGGCGCGCGGTGTTCGTGCGGGGCGAGGCGGGCATCGGCAAGTCGCGCATCCTCGACGCCCTGCGCGAGCGCGCGGGCGGCTCGGCCGGGCTCGTGATCGAGTGCCGCTGCTCGCCGTACACCGTCAGCACGCCGCTCGCGCCCGTGGTGGAGCAGATGGGCCGCGTGCTGGGGTTCCGGCGCACCACGTCGGACGAGGAGCGACGCGCCACGCTGCGTGCGCGACTCGAACACCGCGGCATCCTGTCGGAGGAAACCGAGACGCTGATGGGCGAGCTGCTCGGCATCCCGCCCGAGGGCCCCGACCCCCTCGCCGCGTACGCGCCGCAGAAGCGGCGCCAGCGCTCGCTCGAGATCCTGCTCCAGTGGGTGCTTGCCCTCACGCACGACGGGCCGCTGCTGCTCGCGGTGGAGGACCTGCACTGGGCCGACCCGACGACGCTCGAGTTCATCGGCGAGGTGGTGAGGTCGCTGCCGCGGAACCGGGTGATGGTCGTGCTCACGCACCGGCCGGAGTTCGCCGCTCCGTGGCCGGTGGGCGCCGGCGTGTCGGACATCGCGCTCGAGCGGCTTGGCGCCGGCGAAACGGCGGCCATCGTCAAGCGGGTGGCGCACGGGAAGGCCATCCCCGCGGAGGTGCTGCAGGCGATCGTGGCGCGCACAGAGGGGGTGCCGCTGTTCGTCGAGGAAGTCACCAAAGCGGTGCTCGAACTGGGCGTGCTCACCGAACGTGACGACCGGTACGAGCTGGCCGGCCCGCTCCCGCCCGACCTCATCCCGACCACGGTGCAGGGGTCGCTGGCGGCGCGCCTCGACCGGCTCGGGCCCGCCAAGGCCACCGCCCAGCTGGCCGCGACGATCGGGCGCGAGTTCAGCTGGGAGCTCCTGCGCGCCGTGGCCGGCGAGGATGATCCGCAGCTCCGCGGGCGCCTCGACAAGCTGCTCGAGGCCGAGCTGGTCTACCGGAGCACGGAGGCGCAGGACGAGAGTTACCTCTTCAAGCACGCGCTCATCCAGGATGCCGCGTACCAGTCGCTCCTCAAGAAGTCGCGGCGCGAGCTGCACCGGCGCATCGCCGACACGCTCACGGGCCGGTTCCCGGAAACGGCGGCCCAGCGGCCCGAACTCGTCGCGCAGCACCTCACCGGCGCCGGCGCCACGCAGGAGGCGTTCGCCGCCTGGCTGGCGGCGGGGGCGCACGCCGTGGCGCGCGCGGCGCACCACGAGGCCATCGCCCACCTCACGCGAGCGCGCGACCTCATCGCCGACCTCCCGGAGGCCGAGCGCGAGGAACGTGAGCTCGACGTGACGGCCGCGATGATGCCGCCGCTCATCAGCACCAGCGGCTGGGCGTCGCCCGCCCTCGGGGCCGCCTACGAGCGCGCGCTCGAGCTGCTCGACCGGCTCCCCAACACGCCGCACCGCTTCATCATCATCTCGGGCGTGATGGGATGGCACATCATGAGCGGGCGGATCACCAAGTCGCTCGAAGTGTCGCGCCAGGTGCTGGCGCTCGCCGAGCTGATCGGCGACCCGCTGTGCATCACCATCGGCCGGCAGGACATGTGCTGCTCGCTCTGGCTCAACGGCCAGCTCCGGGAGGGTATCGCGCACGGCGACGCCGCGATCGCCATGCTCGACCTCGAGCGCGAGCGCGCCATCGGGCGCGCCATCGGCATCTCGTCGTGCGTGGGCATCCTCGCGTACAACATGTCGTCGCTGTGGGCGCTGGGCTTTCCCGACCGAGCCCGGGCGTCGGGTGACCGCTGCATCGCGCTCGCGCGCGAGATCGGCCAGCCGCCGTCACTGCTGTTCGCGTGCGTCAGCTACATGGTCGAGGCGTGGCATCGCGACGACCCGGCCGCCGTGCTGGAGCGCTTCACGGAGGTGGCGCGCATCGCGCACGAGGAGCGCATCATCGTGTGGGACGGGCTGGCCGACGTGTATCGTGGCTGGGCGCTGGCGCGGACCGGCCACCGGGAAGAGGGCGCCCGGATGACGCGCGACGCCATCGCGCGGTATCGCGCGATGGGCATGGCGTCGCAGCTCACCGAATTCGCCGCCATCTACGGCGAGGTGGCGCGCGCCGCCGGCTGGCGCGACGAGGCCTACGCGGCCGTGGCCGACGGCATGCGCCACGCGCGCGAGAACGGCGAGGCCTACTTCGAGCCCGAGCTGTTCCGGCTGCGCGCGTCGTTCCGCTTTGCCGACGGCGTGCCCGGCGCCGAAGCCGACGCCCGCGACGCCATCGCGCGCGCGCGCGCCCAGGAGGCGCGAATGCTCGAGCTGCGCGCGCTCCTGACGCTGTGCGACATCCTCGAGGCGGAGCGCGACACGGCGGCGCTGGCGGGGTCGCTCGCGGCGGCGCTGGCCGAGCTCCGCGCGTGCCACGACGGGTTCACCGAGGGGTTCGACCTGCCCGAACTGCGCGCCGCGCGGGCCCGCCTCGCCGGGTGACCGCGTGGGGAAGCCGCGGCGGCGCTATTGCGCGCGCTTGCCGGACGACTTCGCCTTCTTCTTTCGCTTCTTGGCGACCTTGCCCGCCGCCGTCCCCTTGAGCTTGCCGCCCGCCGCGCGCACCCGGTCCGACTGCGACTCGGCGGCCGCCGGCCCGACGTACCAATCCTCGTCCCACGACTGGTCGAGCGGGAAATAGCGGTTGCGGTCGGCGCCCGCCGAATCGCGCCGCACGCAGAAATCCGGCTTCTGCCAGCCCCGCGACAACAGGTTCAGCAGCGCCATGCGCTGGTACTGGCAGCGCTCGCGGCACAGGTTCATCGCCTCGCGGAACAGCAGGATTGCCGCCGCGATCCGGCTCGTCACCTCGGCCCGGATCTGCCGCGTCTCGTCCTCGTCCCGGCCGCGCGGAATCCGGCCGTCGGACGGCAGCCGCTTCACGTATCGCAACAGCTCCGGGAACTCGTGCGTGACCAGCTGGTTCAAGCGCGCCTGGTTGTCGCCGCGCGCCAGGTCGAACGCGGGATCCGTCGCCACCGGTTCGCCCACGACCGTCAGCTTGTTCGTCCGCTTCACGTCGGCCACGAACTTCCGGACGGCCGCGTACGTCTTGGCCGCCTCCGGCACCTTCGCGGCGTCGCGGCGCAGCGCCATCTCCGCCGCGCGCAGGTAGCGGCTCAACGTCGCCCAGTTCGCCTCGATCGCGTTGGTCACCGTCGTCAGGTCGAACAGCCGGTCCTCCGCCTCCTCGGCGTCGGTGATCGGCGTCTCGCCCGGCCGCGTGCCCAGCTGTTCACGCGTGCGCGAGAAGAAGTCGCGCTCGGCGTATCCCATCTCGCTGCGCGGCTGGCCCTGCAGCTCGTTTTCGAGGTCGCGCTCCAGGTCGCGGCGGCCCTGCCGCCAGCGCGCATGCACGTCCCAGTTGCCCCATTCGCGGGAGAGCACCGCCTCGAGCACGAGCTGGGGATCCACCGCGTCCAGCGCGGCGAGCGCATCGTCCGGCGTCAGCCGCTCGAGCGCGGCCGCCGCCTGGTTGCCCAGCTGCGCCGCCACGTCGGCCCCGCGCGTCGCCTCCGCCGCCCCGCCGAGCATCCGCGGGTCGCCCCGGTCCGGCTCGCGCGAGTCGTCGCGGCTCACCGAGATGTTCTTCAGGTCGCCGAGGTAGAACTCGATGCCGTCGCGGACGCTCCATTCCGACGTGCCGGCCCGCGCCATCAGCCCCTCGCCGAGCAGCTCGTCCATCGTCACCTGCATCCAGAACGGCCGGATGGGCTCCACGACCCACACGTTGCCGCCGTTCGCCCCGGTGAACGACTTGCCCACGAGGCCGAGCATCTCGACGATCGGATGCGTCGGGTATTCGTGCAGGTACACGAGCAGCCGCTCCTCGATCTCGCGCATGTCCAGCACTTCCTGGAACTTGCGGAGCAGCCGCACCACGGACTGGTAGCACGTGCGCTGCGGGTCGGCCACGTCGCGCACTTCCTTGAGCGTGTAGAACGACAGCGGCACCTGGTTGCCGAGCATCTCGAGCACGAGCGACCGCGCGCCGCGGAACTCCTCGCGCCGCATGGCCTTCGTCGTATACTTGCGCTTCAGTTCGTCACGCAGCATCGCCGCCCAGCGCGCCGTGGCCACCCGCAGGTCCACGCCGTGCAGTGCGTCGGGCTCGGGGTCGCGCGAGATCTCCACGATCACGCGCCGCTCGGTGGGCTGCCCCTCGCCGATCACCGGCGCCATCTCCGCCGACACGCGCAGCAGCGGCTGGTCCACGTCGTCCGACGGGCCCTTGTTCGACATCCACGCGCTGGCCGGGCTCTCGAATTCCGCGTGCAGCGTGGGCATGCCGATCACTTCCGACCGCGACGCCTCGGCCGTGACGTTGTCCACGTACATCAGCGCCGGGACGAGGCCCACGCCCGCCGTGTACCACTCGCCGGTGTCCGGGTTCTTCTTCCGCGTCTTGACCGGCACGAAGAAGCCGAGCTCGATCTTGGCCCAGTCGCCGATGTTGTTGGATTCCGACGTCACCGCGCCGAACGTCGTCGCCGCGAGGTACACGTAGGCGAACGGCGACTCGTCGGCGGGCGGCGCCCACGCCTCGAACTGCAGGTGCTCGCCCAGCGGCGCGTTCAGCTCGTCGAGGTACTTCTGCAGCGTCTTGCGGTACGCCAGCAGCGGGAGCACGCGGATCGTCGTGTCCGAAAAGCGGAACGGACCCGCCAGCGCCGCCTGCGCCGCGCCCAGCGTCGTGTTGTACGGCGCCTCGTCGCCGGTGTCGTCGTCGCCCAGCCCGAGGTCCACCGCCTTCCGCGTGCCGGGCACCTGCCAGCCCGAGTTGTGGCTCCGCCACGCCAGCGTCTCCCCGGGCTCGTACGTCATGTCCACGTTGTACCAGAACGGCATCACCGGCTCGAGGTCGGCGATGGTGCATTCCCCGCCCTCCCACGAGTTGGCCACCTCGAGGCCGAGCGATTCGATGATGGGCAGCGATGGCCAGTCGTGCAGCCGCACGGTGAAGCCGCCCGACATGTCGCCCATCATCATGCGTTCCTCGCCGAGCAGGCCGCCGGCGTTAAACGCGTCGAACTTCATCGGGCCGTTGGTGAGCGCCTGGTAGCACGCGAGCGTCGGCTCGTCCGACAGCCGGAATTGCTTCAGGTTGATCGTGTTGCCGATCAGCTCGGGGTGCGGCGGGAACGCCATCACGCCGGCCTTGCCCGCCATGGCGATGTAATTCTCGATGTTGGTCGCGTCGTTCATCGGCCACACCCCGGCCGCGTTGAGCGCCGACAGCACGTCGCGCCCGAACCCCGCCACGGCGCTCGCCGCCCCGGCCCACATCGTCCACGGGTTGAGCGGGTTCTGCGGGTCGAACGGCAGCCGCATCACCGACACCGGCGCGTCGCGCCGCACCTCGAGGAACGGCTGGATCTCCTGCTCGCTCCCTTTGTACAGGTCGCGGAACACCTGGGTGCTCACGGTCGCCGCGTCGGTGGGCGCGAGCGGATCCTTGATCCAGCTGCTCACCGTCGGCGTCAGCTTGGCGATCACCTTCGGCCAGCCGTACACCGTGCGGCCGGTGAACATGGACATGTCGTCGTCCACGTAGATGAACGGCGAGAACGACGCCCAGTCGTGGAACCGCAGCTCGCCGTCCACCTTCTTGTACCACTCGAGCGGCACGTTGAACACGATCTCGCGCTGCGCAATCCAGCCCGCGTTGCGCACCTTGATCGACATCCGGCCATAGTCGATCAGCAGCAGCTGGATGTACGGGCCCGCCGGCTTGAACCAGCCCACCTCGGGCGGCACGATGTTCAGGTAGGCGTCGCACAGCCGCCGCAGCTGCTCGACGCTGGCCCGGAGCGGGAACACCCGGGTGCTCATGCCCGCGAACGGGAACGGCGGGATGATCGTCATCCCGCGCCGCGCGAGCGGGTTGGCCACCGGCGGCTTGCCGGCGCCGGGATCCTTGCCCCGGCCCGGGTCTCCCCGCTTGTCCCGCGGCCGGTCAGGCACGCTCAATCACCCAGTTGGGGAGCGCGCCGATGAACTCCTTGTCGCGCGACTCCGGCAGCGCGCCGAACAGCAGTTCGAACTCGTGCGCCGCCGCGCCGGCGAGCCCCTGCGCCACCTCGCGCGCGTACGCGATGCAATCGTACGCGTCCAT
>JAYEKC010000592.1:0-8139 GCA_034716715.1 Gemmatimonadota bacterium
CATCGCCACGCGCCGCCCGGCCGCATTGGTGACCTCGGCCACGATGGTGGCCGACATCGCCGCGCGGCGGCGCGCGTTGGGGCCCTCGGGGATGAACGCGAGGAGGTCGTCCACCCACTCGCGACCGGCTCCGGACGACGTCAGCCAGCTCGTGATGGGCGCCGCGGCCACCGACAGGAGCACCGGCGGATGCGCGCAGAGGTACGTCGTGATGTTCGGCACGCCCGTCGTGGCGAATGCGGTGGTGACATCCCCGAACGTGATGGCCGTGGCCTGGCGAGTGCCCGCACCGAAATCGAAGCGGCGGAACAGTGCCCCTTGCTCGGAGACCAGGCGGCCGTCGCGGCGGAGCCGCACGCCGTCGGCCACCTGGCCGGCCGCCGTGCGCATCGAGCCGCGTGAGAGCGAGTACGGCGCGTCGAACGCGATGGCAAGGTGCGTGGCGTCGGGGAGGCGCTGGTGGACCTGCGCCGCGAGGCAGTCGGACGGCAGCACGTCGAAGCCAACGGCGGGCAGGAGCATCACCCGGCGCCGTTTGGCGGCGGGTCCCTTTGCCACCGCCGCCTCGAGCGCGACCACCTCGCCGGTGATGTCCGTGTAGTGGACGCCGGCGGCGATGCACGCGTCCATCAGGGGCGCGGCCGTCATGCGGAACGGTCCGGCGGCGTTCACCAGGAGGCCGGCGCCGCGCAGCAGCGCCCGAAGCGAGCCGGGATCGTCGATTGCCGCCACGCGAAACGGCAGCCGATGCCCGGCCGCCAGCGCGCCGGTCGTGGCGGCATTGCGGCCCGCCAGGATAGGGGCCAGCCCCCGCGCAATTGCGCGCTCGACGATGAGCCGGCCGGTGAACCCGGTGGCACCGTAGATGACGATGGACTTGGCTGGCATCGGGTGGACGGAAAGGTGCCTCACGTGTGCGGCGCGCAACAGGGTGATCTGGATCGCGCCGGCGGCCTGGGGCTATGTTCCGCATCACCCACCGCCATGAGGCCGTCCGTGCGTACGCTGACCCGTCGTTCGATCCTGCCGGCGCTCGCCGCCCTCGCCCCGATCGCCACGTTGGCCCAGACGTCGGTGATCCTCCCCGGGCCCTCCGGCGGTGCCCAGGTCCGCTTCGAAATCCGGGTCCCCGAGGCCACGCACAAGGAGGCCATCACGGGTCGCGTGTACGTGCTGCTCTCGCGTGACAGCACGCGCGAACCACGCACCGCCATCGGCCGAGTGGGCACGCCGATGTTCGGCCACGACGTCGAGCAGCTGAGGCCCGGCACCCCGGCCGTGGTCACGGGCACCGACCTCGGCACCCCGGTGTTCGACATGGCCGACCTCCCGGCCGGCGACTACTGGGTGCAGCCGTTCGTGAACGTCTACTCCGAGTTCAGGCGCGCCGACGGCCACACGGTGTGGATGCACGACGACCAGTGGGAAGGGCAGAACTGGACGCGCTCGCCGGGCAACATCTATGGAAAGGCGACGAAGATCCGCTTTGATCCCAAGGCGAAGGCCGCGGTGGCGCTCGTCGCCGACCAGGTGATTCCACCCATCGTCATTCCGGCCGACAACGATTTCGTGCAGCGCATCAAGATCCAGTCGCCGTCGCTCACGAAGTTCTGGGGCCGGCCCATTTATCTTGGCGCCACGATCCTCCTTCCGCGCGACTACAAGACGTCCACCATCAGCTATCCGGTCAACTACCAGCAGGGCCACTTCAGCATCGCCGCGCCCTACGGGTTCGAGGCGACGGGCGGGCGGGGAGGGCGGGGCGGGGCACCCGGGCCGTCATTCCGGGAGAGTTGGCTGCAGGACAACTTTCCGCGCGTCATCGCCGTCACGTTCCAGCACCCGTCGCCCTACTTCGACGACTCGTACGCGGTGAACAGCGCCGCGCAGGGCCCCTACGGCGACGCGCTCATGAACGAGCTGATCCCCGAGATCGAGCGCCGCTACCGCATCATCCGCGAGCCATGGGCGCGCTGGCTCAACGGCGGCTCCACCGGCGGCTGGGAATCGCTCGCGCTCCAGCTCTTCCACCCCGATTTCTTCGGCGGCACCTGGAGCACGTGCCCGGACCCGGTGACGTTCACCGACGTGGAAGGCGTGAACATGTACAAGGACGACAACGCCTTCTACAAGCAGTACAGCGAGTGGCAGCTCACGCCCACGGTGAACTCGCGCGAGGTGAACGGCGAGATTCGGCAGACGGCGCAGCAGCGCTACTGGATGGAGCTCGTGAACGGCACGCGCGGCCGCTCGGGCACGGGCCAGCAGGACATCTGGCAGGCCACCTTCGGCCCGCTTGGGCCGGACGGCTACTTCAAGCCCGCGGTGAACCCGCTCACGGGCGCCATCGACCACTCCGTGACGGACTACTGGCGCGAGCACTACGACCTGCTCGAGTACATGAAGCACAACTGGACCACGCTGGGGCCGAAGATCGTGGACAAGATCCACATCTACGTGGGCAACATGGACAGCTTCTTCCTCGAGCGCGCGGTGCGCGAGATGGAGGCGTGGATGAAGACCACGCAGAACCCGCACTACGAGGGGTATTTCCTCTACGGCGACCAGAAGCCGCACTGCTGGGGCGGGCCGCAGACGTCGGCCGAGCGGATTCGTGAAATGGCGGAGCACGGGCTCCGCCATATGCCCGCGGGGACGACGACGCCGTGGTGGAAGTACTAGCTCCCGAGTAGCTCCAGCACCGCAGCCGGCGTGAGGGTCGCGGCGTCGGCCTCCAGGCCGGCGACCTTGCCGCTGGGGATGCCGGCCTTCAGCGCCTCGATGCGTTCCTGCACGCCGGGATCCATCGGGTGATCCACCACCACCCCGGCGCGCGTGGACAGCGCGCGCGCCGCGGCGGCGATCGCCACGGCGCGCTCGGCGTTGCCGCGCGCACTCTCCACGGCCGCGAGGCCCAACAGCGCCGTGCCGGTGCCCCGCGGGCTGCCGACTTCCTCATACACGTGCACGGCGCGCTGGAAGGAGAGACTTGCGTCGGCCGCGTCGCCGGCGGCGAGTGCGGCCCAGCCCATCTCGCAATGCAGCCGCGCAATCTCCGGCCGGTCGCCCACGCGCTCGAAGCTGGCGAGCGCGCGCCTGAACGTCGCGACGGCTCCCGGGCGATCACCCGCGGCGAACGTCATCTGCGCGAGGAAGCTGAGCGAGAGGCCGGCAGCCTCGGCGTCGCCGCGGCGCTCCTGCATGCGCAACGCCTCCTCGGTCATGGGACGGCCCTTCTGGAGGTCGCCCGTCAGGAATACGAGCATGCCCTTGAACGAGAGGCCGAACGCTTCCAGGAACTCCGATTTGCCGGATCTGGCGTACGCGAGAATGTCGTCGCACGCGCGTGCGGCTTCCGGCATGCGCCCGAGCGAGAGGTGGACGTACGCGATGTGCAGCGACGCCTCCGCGATCAGCGCGTCCTCGCCGAGTGCGAGTGCGTCCGCGCGAGCACCCTCGGCGTCGTGCATGGCACCGTCCCAGTCGCCGGTGCTGCCACGGGAGATGGCACCCGTGAGCTGCGTGAGCACACGGCCCAGGCTCGGTGGGCGGCCCGCGGCCAGTGGCGCGAGCGTATCCACGGTAGCGACGCCGGTGAGGTGGAGGCCGATGATGTGCCACGGCCAGCAGAGGTTGCCGCAGAGCTGGAGGGCGCGCTCGGTCGCGGCGTCGTCGCCGCCGCGCGCGCGGCCGAGCAGCCACTGGAGCGCGGCCTGGCAGTTCGCGCTCTCGGTGCGGGCGCGGTTCATGGCGTCCACCTGCGCATCGCCCCTGATGTCGGCAGCCACCTGCGCCGTGAACCCGGTGAAGCACGCGGCGTGCGCATCGCGCGTGGCCGGCACCTGGCCTTCGGCGTGCAGCTGTTCCGCGGCAAACGCGCGGATGGTCTCGAGCAGGCCGTACCGGCGGCCGCCATCCATCACCCGCACGAGGCCCTTTTCCACGAGCGAATCGACCTCGTCCAGCGCCCGGTGCCGCTCGGCCTGGGCGTAGCACACGCCCTCGACCGCGGCGAGCGTCCAGCCTTCGTGGAAGACCGAGAGCCGGCGCAGCAGGCGTTGCTCATGCGCGTCGAGGAGCGAATAGCTCCAGCTGATGGCGGTGCGCAGCGTGCGCTGGCGGAGCGGGAGGTCGCGGTCGCCGGACGTGAGGAGGTCGAGCGCGTGGTCGAGCCGCTCGAGCAGCGCGTCGGGCGCCAGGATGCGGATCCGCGCGGCCGCAAGTTCGAGCGCGAGCGGAAGGCCGTCCAGCTTCCGGCAGATGGCGGCAACGGCCGCCGCGTTGCCCTTCGTGAGCGCGAACGACGGCTGCACCTTGCGCGCGCGCTGCACGAACAGCGCGACCGACGGGCAGGCGAGCAGGTGGTCCGCCGACGCGGCGTTCTCGGCCGGCAGGTCGAGCGGTGGCAGCGGGAACTCGGTCTCGGCGCCGATCTTGAGCGGCGCGCGGCTCGTCGCCACGATCACGAGCGACGGGCAGCGGGCCACCAGCGCCGCGATGTCCTCCGCCGCGCCGAGCACCTGCTCGAGGTTGTCGAGCACGAGGAGCACCCGGCGGCCGCCGATCACCGTGGCGAGGGTGTCGAGCGGCGACCGGCCGTGGGCCTCCACGATGCCAAGTGTGATGCCAACCGTGGGCAGCACCTCGGCCGGCGCCGTGACGGACGCCAGCGACACGAATGCCGCACCGCCCGTGTACTCGCGCTCGAGTCGGCCGAACAGTTCGATGGAGAAGCGTGTCTTGCCGGTGCCGCCGTACCCGGAAATCGTGAGCACGCGCACGCCGGAGCGGAGCCGTGACTCGGCGTCCGCCAGCGCGCCGTCGCGGCCGATCAGGGCGGTGGACGGTGCGGGCGGCGGGCGGCGAATCGCCGCGGCGGGCGTCGTGTTCCCGACGGCCGGTGTTGCGGCGATTGAACCGGCCAGCGCCACTCGATACTCGCCCAGCGTCGAGAATCGTTCCTCGGGCGCCTTGGCCAGCGCGCGCTCGATGGCCGCGCAGACGTTCGGCGGCGCATCCGCGCGCGCCGCGGCGAGGGACGGCACGGGGGCAATCGCATGGCGCGCCATCAGGGCCTGCGCGCTCGGCGCGTCGAACGGCGCGCTGCCGGCAATCATTTCATACGTGACGCAGGCGAGTGCGTAGAGGTCGCTGCGCGAGTCCGCCGGTTCACCGGCGGCTTGCTCCGGGCTCATGTAGCGTGGCGTGCCGAGCGCCATGCCCACCGCCGTGAGCTTGTCGTCGCCGGAGGCGCGGGCGGCGTGCGCGATGCCGAAGTCGGCGACCACGGCGTGCCCGTTCTCGAGCAGGATGTTCTCCGGCTTGACGTCGCGGTGCACCACGCCGCGGCCGTGCGCGTAGTCGAGGGCGTCGGCCACTTCGGCGGAGATGCGCAGCGCGTCGTCGAGCGGGAGCTTGCCCTCGCGCGTGAGCCGGTCGCGGAGCGACTCGCCCTCCACGAGCGGCATCACGTAGTACACGAATCCCGCGCCTTCGCCGGAGTCGAACAGGGGGAGGATGTGCGGATGCCGGAGGTTGGCGGTGGTGGTGATTTCCCGGAGGAACCGCTCGTGGCCGAACGCCGCCGAGAGTTCGGGGCGCAGCACCTTCACGGCAACCTTGCGTTGGTGCTTCAGGTCATCGGCGAGGTACACCGTGGCCATGCCGCCGGCGCCGAGCTCGCGGTCGAGGCGGTAGCGGTCGGCAAGCGCCTGGGCGAGGCGGGCGTCGATGGGGGACATGGGGTGCGTGAAAGTTGACACCGCTGTCGCGTTATCGGTACTTCTCGGCAGCCGAACCGGAGGGCATCGTGACGGAGATGGGAACGTTTCGCATCGCGATCCGCATTGCGCATCCGACGGACGACGCACGCATCGTCGAGCTTCCCGACGTGCTGGTGGACACCGGGTCGGAACTCACGTGGGTGCCGGCCGCCATCCTGGAGTCGCTGGGGATTCGCCGTCACCAAACCATCCGGTTTCGCCAGGCGACCGGGACCATTGTGGAACGGGCAACCGGCGCGGCCATCGTGCACGCGGGAGGCGCCCTGGCGGCCGACGAGGTGGTGTTCGCCGAGCCGGGCGACCTGACGTTGCTCGGCGCGCGGTCGCTCGAAGGCCTGCGGCTCGGCGTGGACCCGGTGACGAAACGGCTCGTGGACACGGGCCCAATGACAGTGGCCGCCGCGGCGTAGCGGCCCGGCATCGTCACCTGCCGCGCAGCCGGGTGGAGGCGGCGGCTCGGCCGTCGGGTCCTCCACCACAGGTCGCGAGGACAACCACCGACTGATACGGCGTCGCCGCGGGATTACGGTGGAAATGCGGCCGCCGCCGCACCCACCGGAGTGCCCCATGACGCCAGCCATCACGCCGTCCACGCGAACCCTTGGTCTGTGGTCGGCCTCAGACTGATGCGCTGGGTGTTCGTCGCGCTGCTGCTCCTGCACGGAGCCATCCACGGGATGGGCGCGGCCAAGGCGTTCCAGTGGGGCGAACTGTCCGCGTTGCGCCAGCCAATCTCGCGGGGGATGGGCGTGGTGTGGACCGGAGCGGGCATCCTGTTCATGGTTGCCGCCGGCCTCGTGGCGGCGCGGTCGCGCGTGTGGTGGGCGCCCGCGGCCGTGGCCGTCGTGCTCTCACAGTGGGGCATCATCGCGTCGTGGAGTGACGCCAGGTTCGGGACCCTCGCCAATCTCGTCATCGCCGCTGCCGCGGTGTACGGGTTCGCCTCACTGGGTCCGCTGGGCCTGCGCGCCGGGTACGAGCGAGCGGTGCGGGCACGAATGGCGGCGCCTGCGCCAGCGCCCGACGTCGCGACCGGCGTGGTGACCGACGCCCACCTCGCCCACCTGCCCGAACCGGTGCAGCGATACCTGCGCGTGACGGGAGTGGTGGGCCAGCCGATGATCGCCCACGTGCGCGCGCGGTGGCGCGGGCGCATTCGCGGCGGCCCCGACGATCCGTGGATGACCTTCACGGCCGAGCAGCACAACTTCCCGGGCGAGCCGGCGCGGTTCTTCTTCATGGATGCACGTCGCAGCGGCCTGCCGGTGGACGTGTTCCACGCCTTCGAGGGCAACGCCGCGACGATGCGCGTACGGCTCGCCTCGCTCGTGCCGATGGTCTCGGCGAGCGGCGCGGAGATCACGCGCGCCGAGACCGTGACGCTCCTCAACGACTGGTGCCTGATCGCGCCCACCGCGCTCCTCGACCCGGCGATCCGGTGGGAGCCCATCGACGCCCGCTCCGCGCGGGCCCGCTACACCGTGGGGGCCAACACCATCACGGCCGTGCTCTGGTTCAACGACGCGGGCGAGCTGGTGAACTTCACCACTGACGATCGCCTCGCCCAAGCCGAGGGCGGGGCAGCGTGGACACGGCAACCATGGTCGACGCCGGTCGGGGAGTACCGGCACTACGGCGCGTGGCGCCTGGCGAGTCGCGGCGAAGGGCGCTGGCACGCGCCGGGGGGTGTGTTCGCCTACATCGAAATGGAACTGCTCGACGTGCAGGTGGGCCAGACGCAGGACGGCCGGTAGCACGCTGCGGGCGCAGCACTCGCGCGAGCGCCGCCACAGTGTCTGTCGCCGCTGTTCCTGACCCTTCCTGCAAATCCGTGACGTTCGGCTGACCTCACGCACCCGTTGGTTGACCTGGTCCACGCGGCCCCCCACGTTGCGAATTGTCCGATCGCGCGCAGGGCGCGCAGGGCATGCGTCGCGCATGCGTCGCATGCGTCGCATGCGTGCCCGGCGTGTCGCGTTTCACGCAGGAGGCACGCATCGCAGGAGGCAGCAATGCCTGATCGCAATCCCGCAACACCCGTGGGCGGCTCGCCGCCCGAGAACTACGAGCGCTACTTCGTTCCCGCCATCGGCGCACCGCTCGTCCACGACCTGCTCGGCATCGCCGCGCTGAAGCCTTGGGAACACGTCGTGGACGTTGGCTGCGGCACCGGCGTGGTTACGCGGCTCGCCGCCGAGGTTGTCGGGCCGAAGGGGCTCGTCGTGGGCGTCGACGTCGAGCCGGGAATGATCGCCGTGGCCCGGTCAGTCACGCCGCCGGACACCCGCATCGAGTGGCGGGTCGCCAACGCCGAAACCCTGCCGTTCGACGACAAGTCGTTCGACGTGGCGCTCTG
>JAYEKC010000593.1:0-8128 GCA_034716715.1 Gemmatimonadota bacterium
CGTCGACGATCTTCGGTTCGTACGTCGCGAGCGAGATGCTGATGTAGAGGCCGATCAGCGCGCCCCAGAACACCACGGGGCCCCGGAGCGCCGTGATGACCACGTCGTCCACCTGAGTCTCGGTGTGCTCGGCCAGCTTGGCCACTCGCGGCAGCACCACGGAGCGGAGGAGAACGCCGACCAGCGCACCGATGGCCAGCCCGGCCAGCGGGTAAACGGCGTCGATGACGAACTGGGGGAGGGTCATGGGGACACTTCAACCTAATCCGCGGCGTGCGAAACGCTCTGCGCGCCACGCGCGCGTCAGTCGGCGGTAGATTACCTGCAGCAGGACCCGGTAGCTCAGTTGGTAGAGCAGCGGCCTTTTAAGCCGTAGGTCGTGGGTTCGATCCCCACCCGGGTCATTCGCCGGCTATCCCCCGCGGATCGCTCCCCAGACCGGGAAGATTGCGCCCAGCACCCATACGGTGATCGCAGCGGCCGCGGCCTTTCCCTTGGGCAGCTTCCCGGCCGCCATCAGGCCCACGCCGATGAGCACCGTCACCCAGATGGTGATGATGTCGAACCGGGTGAGGAGGGCGAGGAGCACGCCGCCCGTGGTGGCCGGGTCGAAGAACCGTGCGGGACTCAGGCTGAGTTGCGCCGGGTTGGTGAGCGTTCCCACGTCCTTCATCAGGACGCCCTGCGCAAGCGTAGCGACGCCGCCAATCACGCGCGGCACATACGCGAACGACGCGATCATGACGCTCGAGCCGAACGTCACCGCCGCGCCGAACCCCTTCCCGGCCACCCACACGATGAGGCCCAGGCCCAGAATCGCGATCGGCGCGCCGGCGACAAGGAACACCGGGAACAGCTTGCGCTGGAACGCCATCCCCGCCTGCAGCTGCTCGCTGGTCAGGTTGGGGTTGGACGCCTGCGCGGCAGCCATCGCCTTCGACATCTGGGCTTCCATGATGGGCTCCATCACGCCCTTGCTCGCGTAGATCACGACGGCGAGGAGGACGGCCACGACGACGAAGGCGAGGCCGCCGCCCGACGTGGCGCGCCGGGCGAACACCCTTGCCGGCGATGCGAAGATGTCGACCAGGTCCTCGATGAGGCCGGGGCCTTCGGGCTTGGGCGGCGGCGGCGGGATCGTGGCGGGGTCGGTCACGCGGTCCTCTCCGGGGTGGGGTGCGTGTACGGTGTACCCACCACGTCGGGGCCGCAAGTGCCTTCGCACGATGGCTGAGGTGCTCCCCTACGCGGAGCGCAGGCCAAGGCGGGCCGGGAGCTGTCGAACGGCCGCGACTTCGTCGCACACCAACCGGTAACTGGCGTCGAGGCGGTCGAGCTCGGCATTCCAGTCCAGGGCCACGGCCGTCGCGCGCGCACCTGCGCCGAGGCGTTCCCTCAGGCCGGAGGCCGTGGCAACTACGCGCATGCCGCGCGCCATCCCCTCCACGTCGCCCGGCTGGACGGCGATGCCATTCGCGCCGTCTCGCAGGTGGTCGCCAACCCCGCCGGCGGGCACGGCAAGCACGGGGAGTCCCGACGACATGGCCTCGAGCACCACGAGCCCGAGCGTCTCCGTAATCGACGCAAACACAAACGCGTCGGCCGAGGCGTACAGGGCAGGCAGCTCGGTCACGCGGTCGAGGTTGCCGAGGAATACGGTCCCTCGCGGCGGGTCCTGGTGGAAAGCGGCCTCCGCCGGGCCCGCGCCGGCAACGACGAGGCGTACCGCGTCAGGGCCGAAATCCTGCGTGAGGATGCGGAAGGCGTCCAGCACCATGGCCACGTTTTTCTCGGGCGCGAGGCGCCCAACGTGCAGGAACGTGAACGCGTGCCCGAGCCCGAGCCGGCGCCGGAGCGCCTCGCTGCGCTTTTCGGGGGAGAAGTGCGCGGCATCCACGCCACGACCCCAGATCTCGACGTCGCTCACCCCCATGCGCCAGAGTTCAGCGCGCGAGGCGGACGACGGCGTGTACGTGCGGCGGGCAGCTCGATGCACGCCGGCGATGTAGCGCTCCAGCGGGCCGCGCAGGCGGCCCAACCCGTAATAGGTGGCGTATTGGCCGAAGTTGGTGTGATACGTGGTCACGACGGGGATTCCGGCGCGCGTCGCCGCCCACATGCCAACGCGCCCCACGGCAAACTCGGTGGCGCAATGCACGATGTCGGGCTCGAACCTCGACACGAGACGCGCCACGCGCCAAGGAAGCGGAATGGCCAGCCGGAGGTCGGGGTAGCGCGGTGCGGGCAGCGACGGGACTGCCTCGACGCGCGGGAGGCCGCTGCCAGGTCCGCCCTGCGCCGCGGGATCGAGCGGCCGAGCAGCTGGGTTCACGCCGTGCGGTGCGCCGCTCCCGTGCGACGGGTAGCGAGGCGCGAGCACGCAGACCTCCCACCCCCGCTCACCCAGGCCTCGCGCCGACACGTCGGTGACGACGCTGACGCCGTTGACCTGCGGGAGGTACGTGTCGGTGCAGTAGAGCACGCGCATGCTGGACACGTACGAACGGCTCGCCGCGCCACGGCTCGGTGACGGTCACGTCACGTGTCGTGAACGCCATCGCGTCAGGGACGCCCGGAATCGTTACCGTGCCGAGGGCGGGCTGTGGCGGGATCGTCGCCGTGCCGTTCGTCATTGCTGCGACAGCGATGGCCGGAGTTCCGCCCGGGGCATGGGCGCCACACTTGGCAGCTGAGGGGACGATGAACGACCTCGTGATTGACGGCAACGTACGACGCGCGATCGTCGTGGTGCTCGACGGGCTCAGGCCCGACGCCATTCTGTCGGAAGCCCTGCCGAACGCGCTGCGCCTCGCCCGGAACGGGGCCAGCACGTTCGACGGCACCACGGTCGCCCCATCGGTCACGGCCGCTGCCATGGCGAGCCTCCTGACGGGGGCCGACCCGAAGCTGCACGGGGTGCAGTGCGACCGCTTCCACTTGCCCCGCCCGGCGGGCCCGCTGCATCCGCTCGCCGGGGAACTCCGGCGCCGCGGACTCACATCCTCGGCGTTCATGGCGCACGTGCCGTGGTTGATGCGGCCGCTGGCCTCGCGGCTTGCCGACGCGCTCGGGTTTGACGAGGCCCGGTTTCGCGGGCGAGGCGCGATGGACGTGCTGTTGGCCGCGCGCCACACGGTCAAGCAACAACGGGATGGGCTGATCGTCCTCCACTGGCCCGACGCCGACCGGGCCGGCCATGACCACGGATGGATGTCGCCGCAGTACCTGCGGGCGGCACACGAGCTCGATCGGGCGCTCGGCCAGCTCATGCGCTTCGTGGACCTGACCGATCCGTCCACGCTCCTCGTGGCCCTCGCCGACCATGGCGGGGGTGGCCGCGCCCGGCGCCACCATGACAGCGATCACCGGCTCGATCGGACGATTCCGATCATGTTCGCCGGCGGCGGGGTGCGACCGGCATCCCTTGGCAACGACATCCGCCTGATCGACGTGCCCGCCACGATCATCGCCGCGCTTGGTCTCGCCGTGCCGGCGAGCTACGCCGGGGTTCCGCTCGCGCGACGGTCGGCAACCGTGCCCACGCGGCGCCTCGCGCCGCTGCAGGGAGCGGCGTGACCGCCGAGGCCGGCGTGAAACCCGATTCCGGACAGGATCGTAGAAGTCGTTATCGGAACGCTAGTTACCGGCCGCCGATCGGACTCCCTGTTACTACCAAAACCCCCTAAATTACCGACGATGCGCAACGTGTTGTTCCACAAGCTCGAACACGGCGACCGTGCCCTGTACCTGCGCTGGGTGCTCGCGGACACGGCGCCGGCCGCCGAGCGCTTCTTCTGGAACGTCCTGACGCACGTGGGCGGCGTGGCCGCGAGCGTCGCGTTCGCGCTCATCCCGCTCGTCCTCGCCGAGGGCCAGCTCAAGGTGGCCGCGGTGCAGGCCGCGTGGTCGCTGACCATCTCGCACCTCATCGTGCAGGTCATCAAACGCAACGTGGTGCGCACGCGGCCGCACCTTGCGTCGGACCGCCGGGCGCTGACCATCGTGCCCGACCGCTTCTCGTTCCCGTCCGGCCACGCCGCAGCGGTGATGAGCGTGGCGTTCGTCCACGCGGCAACGTTCCACTCGCTTGGCGTCCCGCTGCTGGTGCTCGCTGCGCTCGTCGGGTTCTCGCGCGTGCGGCTGGGCGTGCACTATCCGGGCGACGTCCTCGTCGGCCAGCTGATCGCCATCGCGACGGGCGTGGCCGTACGGGCCCTCTGGTAGCGACGACCACGCCGGGCCCCGCCGGCGAGCGAGGCGCGGCGGCCGCTGCACCGCAGGCTCCGTCCGCGCCGAACGCACCCGTGTCGGCGGCTGGGCTCCGGCTCGCGCTCTTCACCGACACCTGGCTGCCGCAGGTCAACGGCGTGTCGCGCACGCTTGACCGGCTCGTGCACGCGGTGGAGCTGCGCGGTGGCGAGGTCCGCGTAATCACCGTGAGCGATCCGGCGGCGACGCCGGATCCGCAAGTCGAACGGTGGCCGAGCATCCCGTTCTGGGCGTATCCGCAGCTGCAGATGGCGGCACCGCTCAT
Organism: Gemmatimonadota bacterium; assembly: GCA_034716715.1. Lineage (GTDB taxonomy): Bacteria > Gemmatimonadota > Gemmatimonadetes > Gemmatimonadales > Gemmatimonadaceae > Fen-1231. The sequence continues at coordinate 4,535 of JAYEKC010000593.1, forward strand.
CGGCCGTGCGCACGACGTGATTGAACGCTGGCGCCCGACGCTCGTGCATTCCACCACGGAATTCGGCGTGGGCCTGGCCGGCCTCCTGGCCGCGCGGCAGGCGGGCGTGCCGTTCGTGTCCAGCTACCACACGCACTTCGAGCAGTACATCAACTTCTACCGGCTGGGCTGGCTCAACGCGATCGCCTGGCCGTTCCTGCGCGCGTTCCACAACGCGGGCCGGATCACGTGGACGCCGAGCGGCGTCGTGGCGGATGAGCTGCGCGAGCACGGCTTCACCAACGTGCGGGTGTGGTCCCGCGGCGTGGAACACGACCGGTTCAACCCGTCGTTCCGGTCGCGGGAGTGCCGCGCGCGCCTGGGTGCCGGCGACGATACGATCGTGGTGGCGTACGTGGGCCGCCTGGCGCCGGAGAAGGGCATCCAGGTCGCGATGGACGGGATGCGCGCCGTGCTCGCGCGGTACGCGGGCCGCGTGGTGTTCGCCCTCGCGGGCGACGGGCCCGCCGAGGCCGATTGCCGGGCCGCCGCAAGCGAGGGCATGGTGTTCGCCGGGAAGCTCACCGGACGCCCGCTCTCTGAGTTCTACGCGTCGGCCGACGTGTTCGTGTTTCCATCGACGACCGAGACGTTCGGCAACGTGGTGCTGGAAGCGATGGCGAGCGGGCTGGCAGTGGTGGCGCCGGACTTCGGCGCGACCACCGAGCTGGCCGCCGACCCGCGTGCACTGCAGTTCCGCGCGGGGGACGCCGCCTCGCTGGCGGCGTGTGTGGAGTCGCTCGTGGCCGATACTGGGCGGCGCCGGGCCGTTGCGGCGGCAGGGCTGGCCGAGGCGAAGACGCGCACCTGGGACGCCGTGTTCGACCGGCTGATCACCGACTACCGGGACGCCGTGGCCGGCCCGGCACGACGCTAGCGCCAATGGCCCCGTGTTGCGCGCCCCCGGGGAGCGTACCCCCCGTCAGGGCGTCGTGGTGCGGCGCCAGACCTCGCGCGAGATGGAGGCAATGAGCCGCTGGGCGTCCTTCTCCTCGGGGATTTTCCGGGTGAGCACCACGAGGATGTAGGGCGAGCGCCCCGGCGGGTACACGATGGCGGCGTCGTGCAGCGTGCCCGTGATCCAGCCGGTCTTGTGCGCGACGGGAGTTCCCGCCGGCAGGCCCGCCGGAATCTCGGTGCGGAAGGCGTCGCGGAGCAGCACGGCGCGCATCGTGTCGCAGGCGACGCGAGACGCGGCGCGGCCATGCTCGATCGCGTCAAGCAGGACGCCGAGCGCACGCGCCGTGGTGGTGTTGTTGAGGCCACGGTCGTACGCCTTCTGGTCCTCCACGCCGCGCAGCACCTGCATCCCTGTGGCGCCCAGCGCGTGCGCCGTGGCGGTGACGGCCTTGGCGCCGAGCGTGTCGATGATGTAGTTGGTCGCGAGGTTGCTCGAGAGCGTGATCATCCGCTCGTTGAGTTCGCGCCAGCTCACCATCGTGCCAACCTTCGCGTAGAGGAGGGTGTCGGAGTCGTCGGAGGGCGAGAGCGCGTAGGGCGAGCCGTCCACGATGGAGCGGAACCGGTTGACGAGCAGGGTCGTCTTGTCCAGGGAGAGGGTTCCGGCGTCGGCACGCCGGAACAGCTCGATCATCACCGGCACCTTCATCGTGCTGGCGGCGTGAAATGATGCGTCGGCGTTGATGCCGAGCGTGTCGCCGCGGGCGAAGTCGTGGAACCATATGGCGGCTTCGGCGCCGGGCCGGGTGGCGACGAGGCTGTCGATGGCCGAGCGGAGCGCGGCCATGCGCGTGGCACGTCGTGATTCGGCGAGCGAGGGCGATGTGGCCAGGCCGGAAGGTGTCTCGCGCGGCGCCGGGGACGGGGTGAGTGCCGGCTGCGTGGTGCAGGCCGCAAGCAGCAGGAGGACTGGCAGGAGGCGGCGCATGGGTCGAATATATGGGATGCCCAACGGGGGACTCCGCCGGGGAGCGGCAGCTGCGCTTGCGCCGCTCCTGGCGCTCGGGACGGCCTGCGTATCGGCCGGCCCCGCCGGTTTTGCTCCCGAGCCCGCGCCGGCATTCCTGACGACCGCGGCCCCGGCGGCGCCTGACGCTCCCCTCGCGAAGCCCGCGGCCGAGACCCACGCCGGCCCGGCGGAATCGCCCGGCGCAGGGGCGGCAGCGGTGAATCCCGAGGGCCGGGCCAACGTGGGGCACGACCCTGTTCGCGCGGGCGTCGCCGGCGGCGCTTCCGCCGCCGCGATGGCGGCTGCGTCCGCGGCCGGAGGCGTCGCCGCAGAGCACCCCGGAGGTGCCGACACGGCGGCGGCCGTCGTTCCTCCGCCGGCGCCCACGTGGGACCTGGAGGTCGAGGCGAACGCCGCGCGCACCCGCGTGGCGTACTTCGTGGACGCGTTCAGCGGCCGGCTGCGGGAGCCGTTCCAGAAGGCCCTCGCGCGCCAGTCGGAGTTCGCCCCGCTGATCGAGGCCCGGCTCCGGACGGCGGGACTCCCGCTCGACCTGACCTACCTGGCGTTCGTCGAGAGCTACTACGACCCGCAGGCGTATTCGCGCGCGGCGGCAGTGGGGATGTGGCAGTTCATGACGCGAACGGCGCAGGGCGTGGGGCTGCGCGTGGACTGGTGGGTGGACGAGCGGCGCGATCCGGTGCGGTCCACGGAAGGTGCGGTGCGACTCCTCGCCTCGCTCAACGACGAGTTCGGGTCGCCGTTCCTCGCGGCGGCCGCGTACAACGGCGGGTCGGGGCGGGTGAGCCGGGGGCTGGCGCAGTTTGCCGCGCGGCTCGAGGGCGTGGAGGGCGAGGACCGGTTCTTTGCCCTCTCCGACACGCGGTACCTGCGGGCGGAGACGCGCGACTACATCCCCAAGATCATCGCGGCCGCCCTGGTGGCGAAGCAGCCGGACCGGTACGGCCTCACCGTGGATTCGCTGCCCGCGTTCGTGTTCGACAGCGTGCTCGTGCCGGGCGGCACGCCGCTCGCGGCCGTGGCCGCCGCCGCCCCGACGCCGACGGATTCCGTGCGCGACCTCAATCCGCACGTGCTGCGCGGCATGGTGCCCGAGGGCGACTCGATGTGGGTGCGCGTCCCCCTCGGCGCGGCCGATGGGTTCGCGGACCGATTCGGTGCGCTCGACTCGGCCGCGCTGGCCGGTGTGACGCGCGAGAAGTCGAAGAAAGGCGAGTCGATGGCGTCCATCGCGCGGCGGCACGGCATCACGAGCAAGCAACTCGGCTGGTTCAACCCGAAAGCCACGCGGCTCAAGAGCGGCAACCTCGTGACCGGCCAGACGATCCTGGTGCCGAGTGCGGCGGTGGTGGCTGCCGCACGGGACGTGCCGAACCCTGCCATCGAACGCTACCCGCGGCGCGCGCGCAGCAGCACGCCGACACGTCCCGCGGCGAAGGCGCCGGCGAAGGCGCCGGCGAAGGCGCCGGCGAAGGCGCCAGCCAAGACTTCCACCGTGCCCAAGCGGCCGTAGGGCTGGAGATCCACGCGCGCCCTACTCGCGTCGCGGTGCGCCGGCGCGGGCGCGCTACGACGCGCGGTAGTGGCCCGACCGTCCGCCCGACTTCTCGATGAGGCGCACCGCA
>JAYEKC010000594.1:0-1592 GCA_034716715.1 Gemmatimonadota bacterium
CAAACGGCGACGGCAACGGCGACAACGGGCCGTGATGGAGAGGCTGCGTTCCTTCGCAGCCCACCGGCCCGGAGGGTCGGGTCGTTGTTGTACAACGGATGGCAACGGCGGGCCGAGCTAAAGCCTCGGCCCCTCCGGTACGGCAACGACGAACGGCGACGACGACGGCTAAAGGCTATGGCAGGAGGTCACTTCATGTCCGACGGCGAGATGATTTCACAGCATAGAGCCGAACAGAACGCCGCGCGATTCAGGGCGCTCGTCAGCGACCTGACCCGCGAAGTCGGACGAGTCATCGTCGGCATGGAGGACGTCGTCGAGAACACACTGGTTGCCCTGATGGCAGGAGGGCATGTGCTGCTCGAAGGCGTGCCGGGTCTGGGCAAGACACTCCTGGTTCGCACGCTCGCGGACGCGCTTGACCTGAAATTCTCGCGCGTGCAGTTCACGCCGGACCTGATGCCCGCGGACATCACCGGCACCACCGTGCTGGGGGAAACCCCCGGCGGCGAGCGTGAATTCGTCTTCCAGCCCGGACCGGTGTTCGCCAACGTGGTGCTGGCCGACGAGATCAACCGGGCCACCCCCAAGACGCAGTCGGCGCTGCTCGAAGCCATGCAGGAACACTCGGTCACCGTGGGCGGGCAGACGCACAGGCTGGAGGAACCGTTCCTGGTCTTCGCCACGCAAAACCCCATCGAGATGGAGGGCACATACCCGCTGCCGGAAGCGCAACTCGACCGCTTCCTGTTCAAAGTAACCGTGGACTTCCCGTCGCTGGCGGAGCTGCACGAGATCATGGACCGCACCACCGGCAGCGAGGTCCCGCACGCGGAGAAAGTAGCCGCGCGCGAGGAGATTCTGGCGCTGGCGGCGGTGGCGCGCGCGGTGCCGGTGGCGAAACACGTGCAGGAGTTCGCGCTGCGTTTGCTGCTGGCGATGCATCCGGACAGCGATGAGGCGCCCGATTCGGTGCAGCGTTTCGTGCGCTACGGCCCGAGTCCGCGCGGGGCGCAGGCGATGGTGGCCTCGGGCAAAGTGCGCGCGCTCATGGACGATCGCTTCAACGTGTCGGTGGACGATGTGAAAGCATCGGCGTTGCCCGCGCTGCGACACCGCATCGGCTTGAACTTCGAGGGCCAGGCCGAACAGGTTGACCCCGATGACCTGATAACGGAGGCGGTCGAAGCCGTGGACAACAGCATCGGGCAGGACGTGCCGGTGTGAATGCCACAGGCCCCCCCGCCGAGCAGCAATACCTGCTGTCCCCCGATTTCCTGCGCCGCCTGGAGCAGGCGGCCATCGCCTCGCGCCACATCCTCGTGGGCAGGACCAAAGGCGAGCGACGTTCCGCGAAACGCGGCAGTTCGGTCGAGTTTGCCGACTACCGCGCGTACACCCCCGGCGACGACCTGCGTTACCTCGACTGGAACGCATACGCGCGCCTGCAGCGACTCTTCCTGAAGCTCTTCCTCGAGGAGGAGGACCTGCACATCTACGCGCTGGTGGACAGCTCGCAGTCAATGGATTTCGGGCGACCGACGAAGCTGGACTGGGCCCGGCAGGCGGCGGCGGCGCTGGGGTATATGGGT
>JAYEKC010000595.1:0-1590 GCA_034716715.1 Gemmatimonadota bacterium
GAGATGGTGTTGCGCGAGTTGGGCTCGCCCGTGCCGGCCCACACTTGCATCGTGTCGCTCGGCGCGATGGCGAGCATGCCCATCGAGATCACCTTCTGGTTGTCGAACACCGGTCGCCACGTGACGCCGTTGTTGATGGACTTCCAGATGCCGCCGCCCGCCGCGGCCGCGAAGAACGTCTTGGAGGGCGACGGGATGCCGGTCACGTCCGAGACGCGGCCCATGGTGTTGGCCGGGCCGACGTTGCGCCAGCGGAAGCCGGCGACCGTCTGCGAGTCGAGGTCGAACGCCGGCTGCTGGGCCTGGGCGAGCGTGGCCGCGCACAAGACGGCGACGGCAAAGCGGATGCGCATGTGACTGGGCAGGTGAAGGTGTGCCGGATAAGCTAGACGCCCCGCCACCACGGCGTCAGGCGCTTCACCCGCAGTGGTTACGGGCCGTGCGCCGGAGCCACCATACGGCGGCGCAACATACGAGCACGCCGACCGCAGCGCCCATGCGTTCGTCGCCCGAGGGCGCGTGCACCACCTCGCGGAGCATGCGCATACCCGCGAACGTCGCGCCGCCCACCAGCCACGCCAGCGCGCCGCGCTGGCCCCACGCCACGACCGCCGCGACGAGCGCGGCCGACGCCTCCAGCACCGACGGCCGGGCCGACCCGACGCTCCCCGCCACCGGCGACAACATGGCCGCGCTCACGGCGACCGCCAGGCCGAAGATCAGCCACCGGCGCCGCGGCTCGCGCGTGGCCGTGAGCAGGAGCAGAACCGGAATCGCCGCCGTTGCGACGGCCATGCCGATGCTGACCGGCACGGCAAGCGCCGCGCCGAGGGCCGGGATCGCGGCGTCGAGCTGCGTGGCCGGCACGACGCCGGCTGCCCCCGTGCCCGCCGCCAGCGACGCCAGCCGCGTGAGTGCGGCCACCGCGCCGACGCCGGCGCCGGCGAGCATCGCGTCTCCGAGCGGGCCGCCGGGCGCGGCGCCGCCACCACCGTCGCCGCGGGCCGCATGTGGCCACGCGGCAATCCCCGTGCGCCGCCGCAACATCTCCATCACCTGCCAGAGGCCCGCGAGGATGAGCGCGGAGAGCGGCGCCACCACGACGCCGATCGCGACCGTCGTCACGTGGTTGATCCACGGCGACGCCGTATCGTAGCCGAACACGGCGGCCGGCCAGTTGTTGATCGTCGCCACCACGACGCAGGCGACGAGCAGGCCAAGGAGCCGATGCGCGACGGGCCGGGTGAACACGGCGTCGTCCACCAGCGCGCGGCGCCGGCGCGACACCACGATCGCCCCGCCGCCGATCACGCCGAGCATGAGCGCCGCAAACAGCCCCACGAACGCGAGCACCCGCGTCTGCCGCTCGCGCTCGGCGCGGCGGAACGCCTCGGGCAGCTCCACGCCGCGCCGCACCACGAGCACCTCGCTCCCGGCGAAGCTCACCCACGCCCGCGCGCTCGCCCCCGCCGGCAGGTGCACCGTCGTGTCCACGTACGTGACCGTCGCGTCGCGCCGGTGCGGGCGCTCGGTCTCGCTGAAGTCCGACTCCACGAAGCGCACGGTGTCGAGCCCCGCGCCCGCGAGCGC
>JAYEKC010000596.1:0-1585 GCA_034716715.1 Gemmatimonadota bacterium
CGGCGAAGGCGCGGCGCGCCGCGTCGGTGGTGCCGCTCCGGCGCAGCACCGTGGGCAGCAGCGGCCTCGACTCCGGCCGCCCGGCCGCGTCGCGCCGGGCGTCGTGCATTTCTGCCCAGTGCCGGGCGGACGCCGTGTCGCCCGTGGCCAGGGACAGGCGGATCAGTCCCTCCATCGTGCGGATCGGCTCGTGCTCCACGTCGTACGCCCGCTCGTAGTAGCGTCGCGCGTCGTCGAGCTGCCCGGTGAGCTCCAGGTACTCGCCGGCGTAATACCACTCGTACTGCAGCGTGTCGATGTCGGCCAGCATCCGCGCGAAATACGGCGCGCTCTCCGCCACGCGTCCGCGGGACCGGAGGAACATCCCGAAATCCCGCACGCTCATCATCCGCACGGGATCGAGGCGGCCCATGCCGGCGAGCCGCATGAACTCCTCACCTGCCGCCTCGGCGTCGTCGGCGCGTCCCAGCGATTCGTAGAGGTGGAGCAGGTTGTGTTCAATCTCCTTCTGTGTTTCCGGCAGCCCTGCGGGGCGCCCCACGGCGCGCGCCTCGAGCAGCACGCGCTCCGCGTCGTGCGCGCGGCCGCCCTTTACGAGCGCGCGCCCCAGGCGCATGAGCACGTAGGCCGTACGCCCGGGGTCGCCGAGCCCCTCCGCATCTTCCCGGATCGATGCGAGTGCGGCAATGGCCTCGTTGATCTGGCCGCGATCAAGGCGGCGCACGGCGTCCGCCGCCACCAGGGCGATCCGCGCGGCCGGGTCCGCCGCCTGCGCCGCCGCGGCCGTGATCGCCTCGCCGAGCGTGCGGAGGCTGTCGGCGTGCCGGGCGAGGCCCGCCACGTCGGCGCGCGCTGCGAGGGCGGGGATGCTCCCGTGACCGGCCAGCGCCTCTCCAATGGTGGCGCGGTAGCCCGGCAGCCGCGCCGCCGGATCGTCGAGCGCGGCGCGTTCGGCCGCGGCCGCACGGTCATCGTGATCGAGGCCGTGTTCGGCCGCGGCGAGGACGTACCAGGCCGCTGCGCGGGCGGTCGGCCCGTATCGTGCGCTCGTGAATTGCCGGGCGCGCTCGGCAACGTCACGGAACCGGCGCGCGGAATGCCCCCACGCGACGTACGCCGCGATCAACCGCGGCGCCGCGGGAAACCGGGCGAGCGAACGACGCAGAGCTGCAAGCTCGTCGGCGGTACGTCCGGACGAGTTGACGGCGACGGCGTAGTCCAGGCAGGCGTGCGCCTCGTCCGTGAGGATGGCGGGGCGCGGCCGCGCCGATTGCGTGCCGCGGTAGTCGGCGGCCGCCTCCGCGATGCACGCGCCGACGCCCGCGTCGGAAACGACGGCGGCGATCGAGTCCAGGAACGCGGCCACACTGACGAGCGGCGCCGGCCGGCCAATCGCGAGATCGAACACCGCGGGGTAGTACGTGGGGTCGGCGCGCGCGGCGGCGCGCAGTGCGCGCTCCTGGTCGCCGTACTTCAGGTACAGCTCTGCCGCGAGCGAGGCCTCGTACAGGCGTTGGGCCTCCGCGCGCACGGGCGAGGGCCGCGCCTCACCGCGCACGCAGGCCCAGGTGGCGACGACAAGCGC
>JAYEKC010000597.1:0-1584 GCA_034716715.1 Gemmatimonadota bacterium
CCGGCCGCGGAGCGCCTCCGCGCTGCGCTCCCCGCGTTCCTCGGCGAGATCGATCAGGTCCCGCCGGCATACTCGGCCAAGCGCGTCGCCGGCCGACGCGCCTACGAGCTGGCCCGCGCGGGCGCCGCCGTTTCACTTGCCCCGGCGCGCGTGCACGTCCATGCCCTCACGGTCGCGGAGTTCCAGTATGACGAGGACGGAGCCGTGGCCCGGTGCGGCATGCGCGTGGCCTGCGGCGCAGGGACATACGTCCGGTCCCTGGCCCGCGACGTCGCCCGCGCCGCCGGCAGCGCCGCGCACCTGTCGGCGCTCCGGCGCCACCGCGCCGGCGAGTTCCAGCTTGGCCGCGCCATCCCGCTCGAGCGGCTGCGCCTCGGGGAGGCGCCCGTGGCGCCGGCGATCGACGCCGTGGTCGGGCACGCCCACCAGGTCCTGACCCCCGAGGAAGTGGACGCCGTGAGCCGTGGCATCGACGTTGCCGCGCGCGTGGAAGGGGCATACGCCGCGCTGCTCGATCCGGCGGCGCCGTCGGCTGCCTTGGGCTTCGTCGCGTTCGCCGAGCGGCGGCCGTCGGAGCGGGGCGAGCGGTGGCAACCGCGGGTGGTGTTCCGTGACCGCTGAGCTGGCACGGACGGCCGTCACCGTCGGCACGTTCGACGGCGTGCACCGCGGGCATCGGTTCGTGCTGGACCGCCTGGTGCGCTTCGCGCGCGAACACCGCCTGCGCAGCGTCGTGGTGACGTTCGAACCACACCCGCTGCGCGTGGTCAACCCCGCTGCGGCCCCGCAGCTGCTGACCGTGGGCGACGAAAAGGTCCGCCTCCTCTCCGCGGCCGGGGTGGACCACGTCACGGTCGTTCCCTTCACGCCGGCGCTGGCCGCATTGGACGCGGATCACTTCGTCGACGAGGTCCTCCTCGCGCGCTTCGGCATGCAGCACTTGTTCATCGGACACGACCACGGGTTCGGGCGGGGGAGAACCGGCGATGCCGCGACGCTCGAGCGGCTCGGCGCCGTGCGCGGCTTCTCCGTGCACGTGGTGCCCGCCGCCGATGGTCGCGACGGCCGCCCCATCTCGTCGACCCTCATTCGCCGGGCCGTGGCCGGGGGCGACCTTGCCCGCGCGGCGGACGGACTCGCACGGCCGTACTGGGTGGGCGGTGTCGTCGAGCGCGGGGCGGGGCGTGGCGCGGGCCTCGGCTTCCGCACGGTGAACCTCGCCGCGCCTCCGCCGGAAAAGCTGCTCCCTCCGGATGGCGTGTACGCGGTACGCGTGACGACGCCCGACGGCCAGCATGCCGGCATGCTCAACCTGGGTGGCCGCCCGACCTTCGCGGACGGGACGCGCGGCATCGAAGCCCACCTCTTCGACGCGGAGGGCGACTGGTACGGCCAGGCCGTTCGCGTGGACTTCCTCACGCGACTGCGCGACGTGCGCAAGTTCGACGGTCCCGAGGCGCTCATTCGGCAACTGCGCCGCGACGAGGAGGCCGCTCGGGTGGTCGCGGCGCGCTGGCCCGCCGGGCTTTGACACACAAGCCGTTGCCAGTCAACAGGATCGGTTGACCCGAGGGGCGCCGATTA
>JAYEKC010000598.1:0-8071 GCA_034716715.1 Gemmatimonadota bacterium
GAAGAGCGCACCGGCGAAGGACGACACGCTGGCCGCGCCGCCGAAATCGCTCGACCTCTGGTTCTCGGAGCCGGTCGATCTCTCGCTGCTACGCGTCACGCTGGCGGGCCCGGGCGCCGCGAACATTGCCCTCGGCAAGGCGGCGCAGGCCGGCACCGGGAAGGATGCGCACGTGACCGTGCCGGTTGCCGGCGTGATGGGCGCCGGTGCGTATGCCGTGACCTGGGTGGTTGCCGGCGCCGATGGACATCCGACGCGGGGATCGTTCGCGTTCCGACTGAAGTCCGGCCGGTAGGGCACCGGCCGACCGGGGAGCAACCTTCAGGAGGTCAGCCGGCGCCAACGCGCGTGCTCGGGCGCGTGGCAGAGATCGTCAGCGCTTTCCAGCCTCGCGCGCGCGAAGTCGCTGAATGCGTGCCTTGATCTCCGTGACCTGCGGCTGGAGATCCGGATCGGCGTTCTTCCACAGCTTCACGAACTCCTCGTAGGCGGCGACGGCCTTGGCCGTGTCGCCCTTCGCTTCGTACAGCTCGCCGAGGCGGCGCGTCGCCACGGGCATGGCCAGGGGCGCGTAGAAATAGGCGCCGGTACGCACGGCGGGAGAGCGGACGCGCTCGAAGTAGGTGATGGCGCTGTCGGGCGTGCCGGCCTTGTCGAAGGCCCGGGCGAGCCGCAGCGGCGTGCGGACGGTCCACTCCGCCTCGACGTTGCCCGAATCCGCGTAGGTGGCTTGCCGGAAATCCGAGATCGCCTGGGCGGTTTGTCCTTCTGCGAGTGCGACTTCACCGCGCGCGCCCATCCAGTCGCCCCACCGGCGCAGCTTGTCCGTTCGCGACGCACCGCGCTCGAACTCAGCCAGGAGCGCCTTGGCGCGGTCGGCCCTGCCGAGCTGTGCGTAGGCGGAGGCCAGCTGGAGGTCGCCGCGGTCGAGCCAGGAGCCGCGCCGGTCGATCGTGGTCGCAATGGAGTCCAGCGCCCGGACGCCCACCTCGGGCGCTTCGCGCATGACGGCAGCCGCCACTACCTCTGACGCGGCGTTGCCCACCGGGTCGTAGTTGATCTTCCCGGAGTCCTCGAGCGCCGCTGCCGTGCGGGCGAGTTGCGCGCCGCGCCGCAACTCGCCCTGGCTGATCGCCATGGTCGCCACCGTGCGCTCCGCCCCCGTCCGGATCTGCTTGCTGGCTGACTTGACCTGGCTCGCGATCACGGCCCGCATCGAGTCGTCGCTCACCAGGGTCGCGACCCAGAGCTCGGCGAGTTGCGTGGATGAGGCATTCGGGAATGCCTTGTGCATGGCAGCAAGATCCCTCCGGGCCGCGTCGAGCTTGCCCTGCAGCGTGACGGCCGCCAGGAGGTTCGTGTACACCTGGACGATGATTGGCCTGCCGGCGGCGGAGTCCGCAGCCATCTGCGCCCGCAGCACCGCTTCCGCCTCCGCGTTCCGCCCCTGGGTGGTGAGCGAGATGGCGCGGTTGTTCTGGTTCAGTTCCGGATGCGCGCGGTAATACTCGCCGCCTCCGTGCGTGCTCAACTCGCGAACGTAGTACGCCTCGACTTCGGCCCGCTCGTCGTCGGGCAGGCGGTCCCGGAACCGGTACGCCTGGTCGATGGCCGCGGCGATTTCGCTCGCCGTTCCGCCCGCGTTGCTCTCGTAGGCCGCCAGCTTGCGCCAGGCCTGGGCGAACGTCGAATCCTCCTTGAGCGCCAGCTTCAGCAGCACCATGCCGGAGTCGGGGCGACCCCGCATGTCGCCGGCCTCCACCGCCTCGCTGTAGTACCGCAGTGCCGGTAGCGACGACGTGGTTGCTCGCTCCAGCGCCGGGGCGCGGGCGAGGGTGCGCAGCGATTCGCCCACGCGCGAGCGCAGCTCCTTCGCCACGTTTCCAACGGCTTCGATGAGGTCGGCGGCGCCGTTCGCCCCCTTCTGGATGGTCGCGAGCACGAGGTTGGAATCGCTGCGCACGAGACTGACCGTTACCAGAAAGCCGCCCCCGGCGGACGCAACCTGGCCGGTCACGAGCAGGGGGATGTCCTCGCGGGCCGCCATCTGCCGCGCGACGGAGTCCGTGATCGGCGTGGCGGACGGCAGTTTCATCCGCTGCAGGGCGGTCGCCACCTCCGCCGGCGTCACGAGCTGCACGGCCTTCGACTGCGACAGCGAGGCCCGCATCGCCTGCGCCACGACGGAGCCGAGCGACGTATCGGCGGTGGTGGCGGTGAATGGCACCACGAGCACGCGGGAGTTGGCCGCGATGCGTCCCGCGGCGAGCAGCGAGGCGGCCGGGCCCACGCCGAAGAAACGCAGCACCATGACGGCGGCGATCGCGACCGCGAGCACGGCGGCGGACCACCCGCCGGCCTTCCACGTGCGATGCCACGACAGGTGGGGGCTCACCTTGAGCGCCATCGTCGCCATCGTGCCGTGCACCTGGGTGCCGCCCGGCGTGATCGTGGGGGTGGTGAGCAGCGCCTTGCGCGCGGCGTTCTGCACGTACCACGTGGCCACGACGGCCGGCAGCCCGAGGCCCGCCACCACCAGTGCCAGCGGCACGGTCCAGTCCGGCAGCCCGATGCCGACGACGGCGGCCCGGGCGAGGATCCACGTGGCCGCGAACGCGGCCGCCCAGATTGCGAGCGCCTTCGACAGCGACGGCTGCCGGCGCAACGCCGGATGCGCGACCCCGATGCCCGAGCCGCTCACCGCGGAGTCGAGCTGGGCCAGCAGGTCGCGCGCCGTCTGCGGCCGGTCGCCGGGCTGCTTTTCGAGGCATGCGGCCACGAGGGCGTCGACCGCAGGTGACACGTGCTCCACCAAGGATGACAGCCGGGGCGCCGCCTGGCCGAGGTGCGCGGCGAGCAGCTTGTGCGGGGCGGTCTCGACGAATGGAGGGCGGCCGGTCAGCAGTTCGAACGCCATGCATCCGAACGCGTAGATGTCGGCGCGGTGGTCGGTGGCCGGGTCGCCCGCGGCCTGCTCGGGCGCCATGTATGCCGGCGTGCCGAGTGAGGTGCCCACCTGCGTGATGCCGGTCGCGGCCGGGCCGGCCTGCGTGCGCGCGGCGGTGATGGCCTTGGCGATGCCGAAGTCGGTGACGACCGCCGACTCCCCCGACAGCAGCACGTTGTCGGGCTTGATGTCGCGGTGCACGACGCTGCGCTCGTGCGCATACACGAGCGCGCGCGCGACGTCGCGCAGCACCGACAGCGCCTCGCGCTCGGCCAGCGGGCCGCGCGCCAGCCGCGCGCGCAGTGACTCGCCCTCCACGTACGGCATCGTGTACCACGGCATGCCGTCGGCCTCGCCGGCGGCGAGCACCGGCACGATGTTCGCCTGCTGCAGCGAGGCGGCGAGCTGGATCTCCCGCTGGAAGCGGCTGGTGCTCAGCGTTGCCGCGAGCTCGGGCGAGAGGATCTTGATCACCACCCGCCGGCCGAGCTTCTTCTCGGTGGCCACGAAGACCCGCGACATGCCGCCGCCGCCCAACTCCCGTTCGAGGGCGTAGTCGGCGGCGAGCAGTGACTGGAGTCGTGTACGGAGGTCGTTCACTCGTGGGGACTGGACCGGTGGAACTTACCCGTGATTGGCGATCGCGGCCACCGATCGCCGCGTTCCGGCACCAACGGCCGTAGATTTCGGAGTTTCGCCACTCCAGCCGGGAGCTTGCACCCGATGCGCCGTTTCACGTTGTTCGCCACACCATTTGTCCTCAGCGCCTGCGGCGGCCGGTCCGGACCGGGCTCCGGCCCGCCGGTGCCCGCCGCCGCGCTTGCCGCGATCGACACCGCCGCACTGATGAACCACATCCGCGTGCTCTCCGCCGACTCGCTGATGGGCCGCGCACCCGGGAGCGCCGGCGAGGAGAAGACCGTTGCGTACCTCGAGGCGCAGTTCAAGGCCATCGGCCTCAAGCCGGGCAACACGGACGGCACGTACATCCAGAAGGTGCCGCTCGTGGGCATCACGGTGAAGGGCGCGCCCGCGATGACGTTCAGCAAGGGCGGCACGACCGAGACCCTCAAGTGGCGTGACGACTACGTCGCCTGGACCAAGCACGTGGCGCCGGGTGCGTCTTTGAAGAACTCCGACCTCGTGTTCGTGGGCTACGGCACCGAGGCGCCGGAGTTCAACTGGGACGACTACAAGGGGTTTGACGCCGCCGGCAAGACGCTCGTGATGCTCGTCAACGATCCGCCGCTCGCCGACACGTCGCAGTTCGGCGGCCCGCGGATGACCTACTACGGACGCTGGACCTACAAGTTCGAGCAGGGCGCGAAGCACAAGGCGGCCGGCGTGATCCTCGTACACGAGACAGGCCCGGCCGGGTACCCGTTCACCGTCGTGCAGGGCAACGCCGCCGAGAAGTTCGACCTCGTGACGCCGGACAAGAACATGTCGCGCTCGGACATCGAGGCGTGGATGACGCTCGACAAGGCAAAGGCGCTGTTTGCGATGGCGGGACAGGATTTCGACAAGCTGAAGGCCGAGGCGGCCACGCGCGCGTTCAAGCCGGTGCCGCTCGGCGCCACGGCGAGCGTCACGCTCAACAACTCGCTGCGGACGATCAACTCACGCAACGTCGTGGCGAAGCTGGAAGGCAGCGATCCCGTACTGAAGGACGAGTACGTGATCTACACCGCGCACTGGGACCACTTCGGCATCGGCACGAAGGTGGACGGCGACAGCATCTACAACGGCGCGCTCGACAACGCGAGCGGGACGGCTGGCCTCCTCGAGGAGGCGAAGGCGTTCGTCGCCATGCCGACACCGCCGAAGCGCTCCGTCCTCTTCCTCGCCGTCACCGCCGAGGAGCAGGGCCTGCTGGGCTCGGCGTACTACGCGCTGCAGCCCATCTATCCGCTGGCGAAGACCGCCGCGGTGATCAACATGGACGGGCTCAACCAGTACGGAAAGACGGCCGACATCACGGTGATCGGGCTCGGCGCGTCGGAGCTCGACGACTACGCGCGCCTGGCGGCGGCCGAGCAGGGGCGCACGCTGCGGCCCGACGCGGAGCCCGAGAAGGGATTCTACTACCGCAGCGACCACTTCAACTTCGCCAAGCAGGGCGTGCCGGCGTTCGACCCCGACGCCGGCGTGGAGTTCATCGGCAAGCCGCCCGAGTACGGGAAGCAAAAGCGCGACGAGTACACGTCGAAGTACTATCACTCGCCGCAGGACGAGATCCACGCCGACTGGGACATGACCGGCGCGGTGGACGACCTCCGCCTGTTCCTGACCATGGGGTATCGCGTGGCGGAGAACGCGAAGATGCCCGAGTGGCGCGCGGGCAACGAGTTCAAGGCGGCTCGTGACAAGATGCTCGGCAAGGGCGGCCCGGTGGAGCCCAGGCCGTAGGCTCCGTGCGCGTGTTGTCGCGAATACCGGCGGCCGTCGTGCCCTGCGCGGCGGCCGTCGTGCTGTGCGCGAGCCCCGTGACGGCGGTGGCGCAGCGCGCCGGCACGGCGCCAGCCGCGCAGCAGGCGCCGACGAAGGCCGCGATCGTCGCCGCGGCGCGCGACGTGATGCAGCGCGCTCGATACGCGACGTTCACGACGGTGGACGCGAACGGCCAGCCGCAATCGCGCGTGGTGGATCCCCTCGTGCCCGACGCGGCGCTCGTGGTGTGGATCGGCACGAACCCGGCGACGCGGAAGGTCGCCGAGGTGCGGGCGCGGCCCAGGGTGTCGCTGCTGTATTTCGACGCCACCGGGCTCGAGTATGCGATGGTCACCGGCACCGCAACCATCGTGACCGACCGCGCCGAGAAGGCGAAGCACTGGAAGGCGGAGTGGGCGCCGTTCTACCCGAAGCGGGCGGAGGATCCCGGCTACGTGCTGATTCGCGTGGTGCCGTCGCGCGTCGAGGTCGTGAGCCCCCGCCACAGCCTGATGAACGACCCGAAGGACTGGCGGCCCGTCGGCGTAAACCTGCCCTGAACAGGTCAACCCGCTGGCGGTCCTCGCCGGCGCGGCGCATCAACCAGCGGTGCGCGCGTCGCATCCAGTCACTGCAGGCCGTTCACGCGGCGTTGATGTTCGCTAAAACACCGCTAACCGCGGCGTAGTGGGCGAACTTGCGTGGTACCGGGGCGTCCAATCGTGTGAGGCACCAGCACGCCGCAAGGCGCCCCACGATTGGAGGAACGATGTTGAACGCCGTGACCCTTTCGCTCGCCGCGATGCTCGCGGTCGGCCCCGGCAAACCGGCCCCGAGGGCCGATGACCCGAACCCGAACGCCGATCCCACGAGCTTCGTGCTCATCGAAAACGATCGCCACGTGCCCGTCGAGATGTTCGTCGAGACGCCGGAGGGCGAACGGTCGCTGGGCGTGGCGGCGGAGAACGCGGTGACGCCGATGCGGATCGACGCCGTGGTCACCAGCCTGCACGAGGTGAGCTTCACGCTCGACCCACTGGACGAGCCAGTCGAAGCCACCGGCCTGGTGCGCCTCGAGCCCGGCAAGGGCGTCGCAATCAAGATCCCGAAGCGGTGGTAGCGTAGCGGGCGGGTGACGGCGGGCGCGGTGTACCCACCGCGCGCGCCGCCCGCGACGACCGCTCAGCCCGCCAAGCGCGCCTTCCAACCCGGCGACTGCGGCCCGCGTAACCGGTACGGGCCTGCTCGCCAACCAGCCGGCCCTCGCTGCATCTTGAGAGCGTGCCACCACCGTTGCGGCGCACGCACACCCCTGCCCCCCCCGAGACCCGAAGGAGCTGGTCATGCGCAAATCCGTCCTTGCCCTGGGCGTCGCAGCCGTCGTGCTCGGTACCTCCGCGCCGAGAGCTCCCCGCCCCATCGCTGCGTCATCGGCCGCGGAGCTCGCCCGCTGGCAGCAGCGCGCCCGCGACGTCACCATCGCCCGCGACGACTGGGGGATCGCCCACGTGACCGGGAAGACCGACGCCGACGCGGTGTTCGGCATGGTGTACGCGCAGGCCGAGGACGACTTCAACCGCGTGGAGACGAACTTCATCAACTCGCAGGGCCGGCTCGCCGAGGCCGAGGGCGAGGGCGCCATCTGGCGCGACCTGCGGATGAAGCTGTTCATCGACCCCGACTCGATGCAGGCACTCTACGCGAAGAGCCCGGCGTGGCTGCAGACGCTGATGGTGGCGTGGGCCGACGGCCTCAACTACTACCTCGCGACGCACAAGGACGTGAAACCGCGCGTGCTCACGAAGTTCGAGCCATGGATGGCGCTGACGTTCAGCGAGGGCTCGATCGGTGGTGACATCGAAGCGGTGAATCTCGGCGGACTTCAGGCGTTCTATTCAGGAAGCGGCTTGCGTGCCGACGTCGGCGGGACCAACGGCGCCACGGACTACACGGATGGTGCGGAAACGGCCACGGATCCGGCGTACGACGAATACGGGAACTACAACGACCGCGAGCCGCGCGGGTCGAACGGGATGGTCGTGGCGCCGAAGAACACGAAGAGCGGCCGCGCCCTGCTGCTCATCAATCCGCACACGTCGCACTACTTCCGGTCCGAGCTGCAGATGACGAGCGGCGAGGGACTCAACGCGTACGGCGCGGCCACCTGGGGCCAGTTCTTCATCTACCAGGGCTGGAACGAGCGCGCCGGCTGGATGCACACCACGAGCGCCGTGGACGCCACGGACGAATACCTCGAGACGGTCACGGAGAAGGACGGCAAGTTTTCCTACAGGTACGGCGGCGAGGAACGGCCGTTCATCGCGAAGACGATCACGATTCCGTACCGGACGGACGGCGGGATGGCGAAGCGCGACTTCACCGCCTACTACACGCACTTCGGGCCGGTCATCCGGTCGCAGGGCGGCAAGTGGGTGGCATACCGGCTGATGCAGGACCCGATCAACGCGCTCATCCAGAGCTACATGCGGACCAAGTCGCACACGCTGGCCGACTACAAGAAGTGGATGGCGCTGCACGGCAACTCGTCGAACAACACGCTCTACGCCAACGCCGACGGCGACGGGGCGTTCTTCTTCTCGAACTTCGTGCCGCGCCGTGACCCGAAGTTCGACTGGCGCCAGCCGGTGGACGGGAGCGACCCGGCCACCGAGTGGAAGGGCCTCCTGTCGTTCG
>JAYEKC010000599.1:0-1583 GCA_034716715.1 Gemmatimonadota bacterium
ATCCTCGGCGTTGCCGCGCAGGATGGCATTCGACAGGGCCTCCGTGAGCGCCACGGGAACGTTGAGCGCCACGTGGCGGTGCGAAAAGGACAGCGCGCGGCACCGCTGCACCACCTGACCCACCACGCCCTCGATGTACTGGACGTCGCTGGGAATGCGGAAGTCCAGTGATTCGGCTACGGCCATCTAGGCGGCGCTCGCCGCTGGTCGCTGGTGGC
Organism: Gemmatimonadota bacterium; assembly: GCA_034716715.1. Taxonomy (GTDB): domain Bacteria; phylum Gemmatimonadota; class Gemmatimonadetes; order Gemmatimonadales; family Gemmatimonadaceae; genus Fen-1231. Next base: position 219 of record JAYEKC010000599.1, read on the forward strand.
AGTCCATGGTCTGTTTGCTGTCTACTGTCTACTGTCTACTGTCTACTGTCTACTGTCTACTGTCTACTGTCTACTCAGAAGCTCTCCAGCGCGTGCTCGCGCGTCTTGGAGATCTGGAACAGCGTGTCGAGCTTGGTGAGCTCGAAGAGCGTCTGCAACTCGTCGTGCAGGCAGGCGAGGCGGAGCTCCCCACCGGCGTCGCGGATGCGCTTGGCCAGCGACACGAGCACGCCGAGCCCGGAGCTGTCGATGTAGCCGGTCCGCTCGAAGTCGATGAGCACCTTCCGGGCGCCCTTCTCCATCTCGTCCACGACCTTCTGCTTGAGGTCCTGGCGGTTGCCCACGATGAGTTGGCCCTCGACTTCGACGATGGTGACGTCACCTTTGCGCGAGACAGTGAAGCTCATGGGGTGGGCGGCTCCAGAGTGGGTGGAATCAACCTAACAGGTGAGGGGCGCGGGTGAGGGGTAAGGCGTGGTGAGGGGTGAGGGGTGAGGGGTGAGGCCATCCCCCCTTACCCCTCACCCGCGCCCCGCACGCCTCACCCCTTTTTGATTCAATGCCGTCACCACCGCCGGGTGCACCAGCGTGGACACGTCGCCGCCGTAGCGCGCGATCTCGCGCACCAGACTCGAGCTCACATGCGTCGTGTCGAGCGACGGGATCATGAACACGGTCTCGATCTCCGCGCCGAGGTGCCGGTTCATGAGTGCCATCTGGTATTCGTACTCGAAGTCGCTCACCGCCCTCAGGCCCCGGATGATCATCCGGATGCCTTCAGCCCGCGCGAACTCCACCAGCAGGCCCTCGAACTGGCGCACTTCCACGCGCGGCTCGCCCGCCATCGTCGCCCGGATGAGGTCCACCCGCTCCGACGTGGTGAAGAGGGGCTGCTTGCTCGCGTTGTGCGCCACCGCCACCACGAGGCGGTCCACAAAGCCCAGGCTCCGGCGGATGAGGTCGGTGTGGCCGTTGGTGATCGGGTCGAAGCTCCCTGCGTAGAGCGCGACGGTTGGCATCGGGACGGCGGAGAAGGGGTGGGCTACTCGCGGTACAACGTAATGCCGGTGTCCCCGTAGCGCCGCGCGTCACCGCCGGCCGGCAGCTGGCGGGGGGCTTCGTGCTCGATGCCAAGGACGGCGGCAAACGGCCCGGCGAGCCACGCGCGGGCCACCCGCTCGGCGTCATCCGTGCGGTACGGCGGATCGGCGAACGCCACGCCGTACCGCGCGCGACTCTCGCCACCGCTCGCGCCACCGCCCGTGGCGGCGGCGAGCCCGGCGAGGAACCGGTGGGCGTCCACCACGTGCACGGCGCACCGCGCAGCGGCGTCGAGGCTCGCGATGTTGCGCTCCAGGACGCGCG
>JAYEKC010000600.1:0-1582 GCA_034716715.1 Gemmatimonadota bacterium
CCGGGGCTGATGAAGGCGGAGCTGCGCGCCGACGATGACCTGCGGGCCGATAACGTGGCCTTCGCGCAGGCGGCGCCCGCGGGCGGGCGCGTGCTGGTGGTGGGCCCCGAGAACCTGTTCCTCGAGCAGGTGCTGGCCATCCAGCCCGGGATCGAGCTCTTCCGCGTTGACACGCTGTCCGAGGCGCAGGCCGCCGAGGCGTGGGAGGCGTACGACGCGATCGTTTTTGATCGCGGGAGCGTCCCGGCGCCGCCGGTTCGGGGCGCGGCGCTGCTCATTGACGCCGGCGGCTGGCCGGCGCTGGCGACTCGTGGCGAGGCGGTGGAGGAGCCGCGTATCAGCTTCTGGGAGGCCGAGCACCCGGTGCTGCGGCACGTCAACCTGCGCGCGATCGGCATCGCGGAGGGCCACGCGCTGGCCCCGGGGCCGGACGCGACGGCGATCGCGCGGGCGGACGATGCGCCGATGGTCGTGGCGCTGCAGCGCGGTGAGCTGCGGGCGGTTGCGCTGGGGTGGAACCTTCTCGACTCGGACCTGCCGCTGCGCGTGGGCTTCCCGGTGTTGCTGCGTAACATCCTCGGCTGGCTGGGCGAGGTGCGTGGCGAGGAGGTCGCGCGGGTGATGCGGCCGGGCACCACGGTGCGCTTCGCGGCGCCGCCGGAGGTCCGGTCGGCGGACCTCGTGACGCCCGACGGTCGGCGGCGGAGCGTTGAGGCGATGGGCGGTGAGCTGACCGTCGCCGGATCGGAGAGCGTTGGGGTCTACCGGCTGGTCGCGGGCGAGAGGCGGTGGCGGTGGGCCGCCGACCTGCGCGATCCGGCCGAGTCGGACCTGACTCCGCGGACGGAGCTGACGGTCGGAGGGAAGGTGATGGCGGCCGGTCGGCGCGAGGTGCGCACGCAGCGCCATCTGTGGCCGTGGCTTGTGGCGCTCGCGCTGGTGGCGCTGGCCGTTGAGTGGCATTTCTACCACCGCCGGTACTGACCCATGTCACTGAGTTTCGTGAGACCCGAGTGGTTGCTGGCCCTGCCCGCAATGCTGGCGATTCTGTGGTGGGCCGCGCGTGAGAGCTACGCGGACCTGCAGGGTCATCGGCTGATCGTTGCGTGGGTGGTGCGGGTGGCGCTGGTGACGGTGCTGGTGCTGGCGCTGGCCGGGGCGGAGATCGTGCGGCCGGCGCGGCAGCTTGCGGTGGTCTTTGCCGTGGACGCGTCTCACAGCGTGCCCGAGGCCGAGCGCGAGCGGGCGCTGGAGGTGGTCCGGCGGTCGCTGCGCCATCGCGGCGGCGAGCACACGTGCGCGATGGTGGTCTTCGGCCGGCGCGCAATGCTGGAGGCCGAGCGCCTGAGCCGGACGGAGGACGTGACGATCGCGTCGGAGGTCGGCGGCGGTCACACGGACATGGCGGCGGGCCTGCGGCTGGCGTTGGGCGTCATCCCGCCGGAGACGGCCGGGCGCATCGTGTTGTGCTCGGACGGCAATGAAAACGTTGGTGCGGCCGAGGAGCAGGTCCTTGCAGCCTCGGCGGCCCGGGTGTCGGTGGATGTGCTCCCGCTGGCCACGCGCGAGGCGGCGGACTCGC
>JAYEKC010000601.1:0-1581 GCA_034716715.1 Gemmatimonadota bacterium
TCCTCGCCGGCGCGCTCAGCGAACCGGAACTTCGGCGCATAGGCGATGCCGTCGATGATGAACCCGCCGTTGGCCGTGTAGACCATGTCGGGAAGCCCCTCGGCGGGGTCGATCAGCTCGACCTCGTGCCCGAGCTCGAGGTAGGTGTCGTAGAGCACCTGCCACTGCGCCACGGCCTTGGCGGTGTCGGTGGGCTTGGCGGGCTCCATCCACGGGTTGATCGTGTAGCTGACCGTGAAGTGCTCGGGGCGGCACATCAGGTAGCGGCGGCGCTGAGCCGTGCGGGTCGGTGCGGCGTTCGGTGCGGGCGTCGTAGTCGTCACGTCGTTCTCCTGGAGAGTGCGGCTGGCGGACGCTGTCCAGAGGCCCGGCGGAGCAGAAAGATGCCGGCGACACGGGCACGCCGGACTCTATTCTCGCACGATCGTCGCCATCGGCCGAGGGATCGGCCCCGCGGTGCGGCTAACTCCTCAACGTTGACCCCCGCGAGGTAGTTCGGGAGCTCGACCGGGCGAATCTAACGAGGGGTTGAGGAGTTAGCCACGGCGCGAGAGCGCTACTCGACCGCCACGACAACCTTGCCCACAGCATGTCCCGCGTCCACGTGCGCGAGCGCGTCGCGTGCCGCGTCCAACGAGTACGTCCGTTCGATCACGGGACGGATGCTGCCACGATCAGTCAGCTCCAGCAGCTGCGCCAGGATCTCAGGTCTCGCGGTGGCGGCGAGGGAACGGATGCGGCGGCGGCGCCGCGACAGGAAGGCAGCTTTCAGCATCCGCCCCATGGGTCCGAGGATCTTCCCCCCAGCGCCCGAGACGAGCACGACGGTCCCGCCCTCCCGGAGCAGACCGCGCAACGTGGCGAGCGGAGCGGTGCCGGCGATGTCGATGACCGCGTCGAAGCTCGCCGGGGGGAGCTCGGGCGCGCCGGGCTGCACCTGTCGGTAGTCGAACGTGTGGGCCGCGCCGAGGCCGGTCACGAGGCCGAGCGCTCGCTCGCCGGCGAGAGCCCACACCTCGGCGCCGCGCTCGGCGGCAAGCTGCACGGTGTACGTGCCGACGCCTCCCGACGCCCCGATCACCAGGACGCGGCTTCCTGAGTGGACGCCGGCGGCATCCAGCGCCTGCCAGGCCGTACCGCCCGAAACCGGGAGCGCGGCCGCGACCGCCGGCGAGATCCGGGCGGGGCGGCTGACCGCGCGGGCGGCGGGTATGATCGCATACTCGGCGAGGCCCCCACCCACACCGATCTCGGCCACCACCTCGTCACCGATCCGAAAGCCCGTCACGGCCGCTCCCATCGCGACCACCGTGCCTGCGACATCTATCCCTCGCGTGGCAGTCCGCGGGCGACGGATGCCGAAAGCGAGCCGCACGAGTGCGGGGTCGCCACGCATCAGTCGTGCGTCGCCGGCATGGATGCCGCACGCGCGCACCCGCAGGAGGAGGTCCGCGGGACCGGGCGTCGGCACCGGGACCCGGACAGGTTCAACGGTCTCCGGACCGCCGTAGCGCTGCTGGGCCCAGGCCCGCATCGTCTCGTTCGGCACGTGGGGTGCCGCCGATTCGGCCCTGGGAGGGT
>JAYEKC010000602.1:0-1574 GCA_034716715.1 Gemmatimonadota bacterium
CCGTGGCTACACTGCGTCGAGCGCGCGGCTGACGTCGAGCAGGATCCCGTTCTGCAGCCGGTGCCAGTGCTCGGTGTCGGGATCGGGCCACGACGACAGCTTGACGATCACGGAGTCGGTGAGCGGGTCGAGCCACAGATTCTGCCCGTGGATGCCGATGCCGCTCACGTTGCCGCGCTCGTTGCCCGTGCACCACCACTGGCGGGTGTAGCTGCCGTCGGGGAAGGTGTTCGTGAAGCCCTTGTCGGTCATCGCCTCGTGCGATCCGCCGGCGAGTACGCGACGCACCCAGTCCTCGGAGACCACGCGGCCACCGGGGGCGACGCCGCCGTCGAGCATCATGCGCCCCACGCGCGCGAGATCCCGCGCCGTGCAGGAGACGCCGCCGTGCGCGAAGCCGAAACCCGTCGTGTCGACGGTGATGGTAGCGTCGCGGTCGGCGTCGAGCTTCGCCCACAGGTACGTGGAGAGCGCTTCGACGTAGCGCAGACCGGTGACCCGTTCGACGATCCAGGCGAGTACGTCGGTGTTCGCCGAGCAGTACTGGAACTCGCCGGTGCTGCCGTCGCCGCGGAGGGTGGTGAGGAACTCGTAGGTGTCGGCCGGGTCGCCGTGGCGGCGCGTGCGCCAGCCGGCCGAGCGACCGTGGGTCTGCACCTCGGATGCGGGATCGACGTAGTCCTCGTTGTAGTCGATCGAGATCTGCATGTCGAGCACCTGCAGCACGGAGGGCCCGTCGTAGACGGAGCCGGCGAGCTCGGGTACATACTCGGTGACGGGCTGCGCGGGATCGATGCGCCCCTCGTCGACCAGTGCTCCGACGACCGTGCCGCACAGCGACTTCGAGACGCTCATCAGCAGGTGACGGTCGTCGGGCGCGAAGCCGGCGCGGTAGTACTCGGCCACGACCTCCGTTCCGCGCAGCACGAGGAAGGCGTCGGTGTAGGTCTGTTCGAGGCGCTGTTCGAGGTCGGGAAGCTGCGCCGCGATCGCGCCGAGCCGCGCGAGGGCATGACCGGGCGCGTTCACCGGGCGCCGCGAGACCGCTGCCGAGGGCACCATCTCGCCGAGGTGAGCGAAGGCCCAGCGGTTGTGCGGGGGCTCCTGCCAGCTGTCGAGCGTCGGTTCACCCGCGGCGGCGTCGGGGTATCGGGCGGGGTGCGAGCCGGTGGTGGGCGTGTTCATCGAGCGTCTCCGAAGGTGTGGCCGCGGCGGGTGAAGAGGTAGTACAGTCCGCCGCTGACGATCATCGCAACGGGAGCGGAGAGATCGATGTAGCCCATGGCCTCGGCGATCGCGCCGCTCCAGAAGTCGGTGGTGAGGAAGAAGGAGGCGGCTGCGCCGCCGATGATCCCCGCGGCGAGGCCGGGAATGCTGAAGCCACCGGTGTACCAGTACTTGGCCCCCGGGCGCTCATCGAAGAGATCGAGGCCATCGTATCGGTTGCGGGGCTCTGTTGCAAAGATTGGCGGCAGTCAGAGGTAGGCTGTCGCTCTGCGCCGATCAGGCGGCTGCTGCGAAATGGTGGTTGAGCATGCCCATGGCCTCCGTCAGCGCCGAGGGCCCAATGCCAA
>JAYEKC010000603.1:0-1574 GCA_034716715.1 Gemmatimonadota bacterium
GAGCCGCTCGTGATCCTGGATGTGCGCAACGCCAGCGCGTATGAGTCCCGTCACATCCCGGCTCGGTGAATACCCCCTGGATGAGCTGGACCCGCGGGTCGCGGTCGCCTGCGTCTGCGCCGGCAGCTACCAGAGCATTCAGGCGGCCGAACTCCTCGCCTCAGCGGGCTTCTCCAGCGTGGTGAACCTGACGAGCGGACTCAGAAGGCGGGACGGGCATGCGTCGGTTGCCACCCGCTGCCGTCGTTCCTGAGCCGGCGGCTATCACTGTCCCTGCTTCAGCCCCGCTGAGGCTCATCAGTGCCTCACAAGCAACATGACTGCAACGCCGATCAAGACCCCGGCGAGAATCAGAAGCCCAACCGTCGTGATCGGGCTCATGATCCCGCTCATCTCCTCCGCGTCACGACCCCACCTGCCCAGCGGCCTGTAGCCATCAAGGCGACGCGCGCCCTCCGGCGTGGCTTGGAGCGCCCTCCCCCTCCTTCTCGGTACGCAGCGGCCTACCGAGGCTTGTAGACCTTGACCGCGTTGTTTCCGGTGTCGCACATGTAGACGTTACCACCGAGGTCTACGTCGATGCCGCGAGGACGTCTGAGCCCAAAGGGGTCGTCAACATCGCCCAGTTCGCCGAACTGCATCAGGAAATCGCCGCTTTGCGTGAACTTCTGCACCCGGTGGTTCCCACTGTCCACGACGTACAGGTGCGCGCCGTCAGGGGAACAGGCAACACCTTCGACGCCCCGGAACTCGCCAGGACCATTGCCAAAGCTCCCCCGGCTCGTCCAGCCGTCGTCCGGGTGGTATCGACATACCCACTGCAGCCCTTATCTGTGACGTAAGGCCGAGGCCGTTCGAAGAATCCCGGCGTCCAGGCGACATCTCGCGGGGCCGCGGGCGCCACGTCCTTGGGCAGCCTCAACTGGCCCACGTTCCCTCCCGTATGTCTGGTCCCGGTCTGCGAGTCCGTCGTTGTCACGCGGGCGTTGCCCTCATCGGCAACGTAGAGCCTATGGTCGTCTCCATGTGCGAGGCCCCTCGGATGCAGGCACTCCCCGCTATACCTGCCGGGCTCCATGATGGGAAACCCGGTGCCGTTGCTTGCGAACACGATGACCGATGAGACACTGGAGAGGCTTACATTCACAAAGACCCCGCGCCCTCGCTCTCCTGATAGACAGCAATGCCCCAGGGGGTGGTGAGCGGCGTGTCGTCGACCTTCCTCACTGTATAGCCGAACTCGTAGCCGCGCATAGCGACGCGCTGCCTCGGAACGGTCAACGGAGAACGAGTGCGCCGCTGCGTGGGCCGCGGCGCCGCCGCAACCATGCAGGCCGTCAGGCACGTGAGTGCGATTGCCACACCGATGCGCCATCGCCCGAGCATCGTCATCGCCTCCGTCGCGTGCGGCCGACAACTGATCCGGGACCGCGCCGCCAAGTTCGCTCTTCTAACTAAAGGTACCTCGCCCAAGCGTGGCCGTTTGTTACCGTGTGCCTCCGCTCATGGCCGGCGGGCAGGCCCCATCACTTCCATCAGACGCTCGCCGCCCGGACCGCGTCGGAGCTGATGCT
>JAYEKC010000604.1:0-1568 GCA_034716715.1 Gemmatimonadota bacterium
CTTGGTAATCACCGGGAGGCTGGCGCTCACTTCCCACGTGTGGTTCGCCAGGGTGCCGGCATTCCGCCACTGGTTGGAGAAGCCCAGCGCCGCCGGCGTCGGGACGTTGAGGATCTGGTTCTTGGTGGTGCTGTTGGCGTTCGTGATCTCGAGGCCAAGCCGGTCAAACAGCGTGAGGTCGATGCCGGTCTCGATTTCCGTTGTCGTTTCGGGCTTGAGCTTCGAGTTGCCGGCCTGGCCGAGCGTGCAGCCCGACGTCGAGCACGAGTACGTCTCGTACTGGGCGGTGAAGCTGGGCGTGTTGCCCGCCGTGCCGATGGAGCCGCGGAGGCGCACGTCCGACACGTGCGGGATCTTGAAGTACGGCTCCTCCGAGATGCGCCACACCGCCGACATGCGGCCGAACGGCGCCCACCGGTTGCCGGCGCCGAAGAGCGAGCTGCCGTCATAGCGGTACGTGCCGTCGAGGATGTACTTGCCCTTGATGTCGAAGTTCGCGCCGCCCACGACGCCCATGTTCACGATGCGCTGCGACGTGGACGTGGCGTTCAGGTTCGTGCTCGTATTGCTCAGGGTGAACACGTCCTTCACCACGAACTGCTGTCCCGACCCGCTGTTCTGGTCGAGGTTGTTCTCGTCGTACAGGCCCTTGAGCGTGAACTTGCTGTTGATCGAGCTCGTGAGCTGCTTGCGAATCGTCGCGGAGACGTTGCCGTTGAGGGCGTCCTCGCTCCGGTCGTTGATCGACATGTTGCCGAAGTTCGTGCTCGACGAGAACGACTGCGTGCGGTAGCCCTTGTACGCGGCGCTCTGGTCCTGCCGCTTGCGGCTGTCGTAGCCCGCCACGGCCTCGAACGTGATCCAGTCGGCCGGGAAGTAGCTGGTGGTGAGGTTCGCCAGCACGCGCTGAGAGCTCCGGCTCGCGAGCGAGTTCGGCGCGTCATAGAGGAACGAGCCGGAGCCGTTGCCCGTGCCGCGGATGCCTGCACCACCGCCACGGATGATCGGGCGGCCCAGGGTGTCCTTCGCCAGGTAGTTCGTGCCGGCGGGAGCACCGCGGAGCAGGGCACCGAACGAGACGCTGTGCTGGTCCGTGGTGCTCTGGTCGAGCAGCGTGCTCACCGAGAAGAGGAGGTTGCTGCGCGCCTCGTAGTCGAGGTTCACGCGGCCGCGAATCGCCTGCTGGCCGGTGAGGTTCTTGACGGCGCCGGCTTCGTCCGTGTAACCGCCCGACACGAAGTAGCGCGTGGTGCCCGCGCGGCCCGTCGCGTCGATGGACGTGAGCTTGGTCGGGTTCGGCGTCGAGATCTGGGCGAAAGCGTTGTAGTACTGGCCCGGCCAGATGCTCGCCTGGAACACGTTCTGCAGGCCGCCGGTGGACTGCGACGGCGCGTTGTTCTCGAAGTTCTGCGGCGTGCGCGTGGTGTCCGCGTTCACGTTGTTGATGCGCATGATCTCGTCCATGAAGACGGTCGTGCGCGAGCAGGTCGCGATGTTGGTGGCGCCCTGGATGCAGAAGCGCTTGCCCGTCTCGTCGAGGCCGAGCGTGTGGTTCACCGGCGCGCCGT
>JAYEKC010000605.1:0-1568 GCA_034716715.1 Gemmatimonadota bacterium
GAACCGCTGCCGGCCGACTCGCCCCTGTGGGCGCACCCGCGCGTCATCGTCTCGCCCCACATCAGCGGCCTCACCACGGCCGAGGGCGCAGCGGGCGGGTTCATCGAGTGCCTTGCCGACCTCGAAGGGGGCCGCTTGCCGAAGTGGACGGTGGACCGGGAGCGCGGGTACTAGTCGGGGCGCGGCCAGATAACGGCGAGGCGACGCGACGCGTAACGGCCTCCGGCCAAGTTGTGGGCGCACTCCCGGGTGCAGCCTGGCGCCGCACCCGGGACTCCCCCTCGAGGTGCCCCGATGTTTCACCCCGTTCGTTCGGCCCACGCCCTCGCGCTCGTCGCGCTTGCGGCGGCCTCCCTCACCGCCTGCTCCGAGATCACCGACGGAGATTCGGGCAGCGGTTCGTATTCCATCTCCAGCGATTCGCCGAGCGGCAGCTCCTCGGTGCGAACGCCCAATGGCACGGTGCTCGGCAATGTCACGAGCGCTACCGTGATGAACGGCTACACCAGCGCCCTCGTCCAGCGCGACGGCGACTGCTGGATACTCGTGTCCGTTGGCGACAAGACAGGCACCGTCACGCTCGACAGTGCGTCGAACGCCATCGGTCCCCACGCCTACTACCAGTGCACCGGCGACGGCTACCCCGACGCCAACCTCGCCGGCACGGTGACGCTTGTGTCGCGCAGCGTGGACACAAAGGGTCAGTCGGGATCGTTCCAGATCAGCCTGGCCGGTGCGCACATCGCCGGCTCAGGCGCAGCAGCGAACGCCTCGCGCGACGCCGCGCCCGGTGGAACGCAGGCGGCAGCGGCGGCGGCCGGGTTCAGCGGCGACATCTCCGCCTCGTTCACGGCGAGCACCGGTAGCGGCGGCTCCGGCGGCTCCGGCGGCCCCGGCGGCGGCGGCAGCGGCGGCAGCGGGTCGGTCAACCTCGTGTGCCCGGGCTCCCTGCCGAGCGGCTACCAGTGCCTCAACAACAACGGGCAGTACGCCCCTGGCAAGTACAACCTCCCGGTGCTGCACGGCACGTGGGTGGAGTCGTCATTCCAGGTCTGCATGACGCTCAACAGCAACGGCACGTCGGCGTTCCGGTACAAGTCCGGCGCGCCGGCAACCAGCGGGCAGTGGGGCGCGCTCGTGAACAGCTCCGGCCAGACCATCGGCAGCGCCGGCACCTACACGGTGTTCACGGGCGCCACCGACCCACAGATCAAGCTCCTCGTCTTCAACACCGCGTCGAACGGGTGGGTGGGCTGGGGCTTCCAGAAGGGAAGCTGCCCGTGGTAGTGCCGCGCGACCACGCTCCGACCTAGCCGCGCTCGGTCGCTGCCCAGCGCTCCATCGCCGCGTCGAGCAGCCGCTCCGACGCGGCGAGCTGTTTCTGGAGCTCGCCCGCCCGGCGCGCGCCGCCGGACGACCCGTCGTACAGGGCGGTGTCGGCCAGCTGCCGCTTGAGGTCCTCCACCGCCCGCTCGGCCTCGTGCACGGCGCGCTCGGCCTGCTCCGCGTCGCGCTTCTTCGCCTTCCGCTCCGATTGCGACGAGGCCTGCGCCGCCACGTTCGCCCGG
>JAYEKC010000606.1:0-7987 GCA_034716715.1 Gemmatimonadota bacterium
AACGGCGCGATCTGGCTCGACTACGACCGGGACGGGCTGCTCGACCTCTACGTGACGGCGTACTTCCGCAGCGACGTGGACCTGTGGAAGGTCCGCACCACGCGCATCATGCACGACAGCTTCGAGTACGCGCGGAACGGCGGCAAGAACCTCCTCTTCCACAACCTCGGCAACGGCAGGTTCGAGGATGTGACCGACAAGATGGGCGTGGGCAGCACGCGCTGGACGCTCGCGGCGGCGAGCGCCGACTTCAACGAGGACGGCTGGCCGGACCTGTACGTGGCCAACGACTACGGGCCCGAGGAGCTGTACCTCAACGACCACGGCAAGGGCTTCACGCTGGCGCGCGTGGGGCTCGAGGCCGATTCCAAGAGCGGGATGTCGGCCACGCTCGGCGATGTGCACAACCGCGGACGCCTCGACGCGTTCGTGACGAACATCTCCGAGAAGGGATACCTGGTCCAGGGCAACAACCTGCGGCTCAACCTGCTCAAGGAACTCGGCAAGTTCGAGAACATCGGGTCGGGGCCCGTGGTGGACGCGGGGTGGGCGTGGGGCGCGCAGTTCGGCGACCTCAACAACGACGGCACCAACGACCTCTTCATCGCCAACGGGTTCATCTCGTCCAACCCGAAGAAGAACTACTGGTACGGGATGTCGAAGGTGGCCGGCGCGAACCGCAACCTGTTCGAGGACGCGAAGAGCTGGCCGCCCATCGGCGACGCGAGCCTCTCGGGCTACGAGCGTGCGCGGGTGCTGCTGAACCGCGGCGACGCCGGATGGGAGGACGTCTCCCAGCGCGTGGGCGTGACGGAGACGTTCGACGGCCGGGCCGTGGCCATGGCCGACCTCTTCAACGACGGCGCGGTGGACGTGATCGTCGCCAACCAGAACGCGCGGCCCGCCGTGTACCGCAACACCGTGACGCCGGGGAACCACTGGATCGAGTTCAAGCTGGTGGGCGCCGTGAGCAACCGCAGCGCCATTGGGGCCGAGGTCGTCGTGGAGTTTGGCGGCCGGTCGCAGCGCCGCGTGGTGGACGGCGGGATGGGCTTTGCCGCGCAGAACGACCGGCGGCTCCACTTCGGGATCGGCCAGCGGCTCGCCGTGGACAAGGTGACCATCCACTGGCCGTCGGGCGGCGTGCAGGTGCTCGGCCGGCTCGACGGGGACCGACTGCACGTGATCACCGAACCCGGGAAGCCGCGATGACCGCCGCCTCGATGCCCGCGCCGTCGCCGCCGTCGTCCCGGTGGGCGTGGCTGGGCGACCCCAAGTACCTGATCGTGTTCCTCATCACGCTCGTGCTGGCCGTGGGCGAGTGGCGGTTCGCGATACTCGGCGGCTACTGGCGGCTCGCCACGACGCTCGGCGTGTGCATGGCAACCGAACTGGTGTTCTCGTGGTTCGTGCGCGGCAAGGTGGCCAGCCTGCAAAGCGCGTACGTGTCGGGGATCTCGATGTCGCTCCTCACCAAGCCGATTCCCGGGCTGGTGTGGCCGTTCGCGCTCGGGGGGTTCCTCGCGATCGCGTCGAAGTACGCGCTCACGTACCGCGGGCGGCACCTCTGGAACCCGACGAACTTCGCCATCTGCCTGCTGCTGCTCCTCGCGCCCGAGTCGGTGGCCGTGCTGAGCCACCAGTGGGGGAACGAGTTCGCGACCAACGCCGTGATCTGGGCGTTCGGCCTCGTGATTGCCGCTCGGGCCCGCGTGGTGCACATCACGCTCACGTACGTGGCGTGCTTCGTGGCGCTGGCGTGGCTGCGGACGGCGTTGTTCGGCGGGGCGCTCGCCACCGAGATCGCGCCACTCACCGGGCCGATGTACCAGCTCTTCGTGTTCTTCATGGTGACCGACCCGCGGACGGTGGTGCCGGGGAAGCGGGCACAGATGGGTGTGGTGGCGATGGTGGCGCTGGTGGAGGCGCTGATCCGCGTGGCGGGCGACCACGCGGTGCCGTACCTGACGCCGCTCTACGCGGCGCCGCCGCTGTTCGCGCTCACGATCGTGGGCCCGGTTGCAATGCTGATCTACATGCGGGGATCGAGGGAGCGGGGAAGCGGGGCATCGGGAACACCGACGGCGGGAACACCGACGGCGGGAACTACGACGGCGGGAACTACGACGGCGTAAATCCGCAACGGGCGAGCATTGCGGCCACCTCGTCCTTCGTGGCGTCCAGCTTCGGTGCGGCGGCAAGCAGGTCGGCGGCGTCGCAGGGATACCAGTTCTGGCGCGCGTCGTCCATCAGGCCGGCGACGTTCACCGGGGTGATGGCGTCGCGCACATCGTCGCTCGTTGCCGCCCGCGTGAGGCAACGCTCCAGTGCCGGGCCGAATGTCGGATGAGCGGACATCAGGAACGCGTCGCCGGCGAGTGCCGGACGACCGAGCCGCCGAGCCGATTCCGTGTAACTGGCCGCGGCGAAATACAGGTGCGCCAGTGCAGTGAACCGCGGCCAGTCGTCGAAGGCGCGGTAGAGCGCCCCGACCAGCCGCGCCGTGACGTCCAGTTCGGCCTGCGTACGGCGGCCGTACGCGGCTAGCGCACCGGCGAGCGCGGGCGCGTCGTGCCAGTGCCGGGCGATGGCGTCAGCCACGCGCGAGACGCCGAGCAGCGTGAGCGGGAAGCCCGTCGAAAGGAGCGGATCGACGATGCCCGCCGCTGACGGCAGCATCACCCAGCCATCGCCGGCCACCTGAGACGTGGCGAAGGAGAGGCGCGGGGCCCAGGTGAACTCGCGCGCCGGGGTTGCGCCGGCGAACTGGGTCGCGACGGACGGATGGCGAGCGAGCGACCGCTGCCAGGCCGGCGCTCCGTCGGAAAGCTGCAGTTCCGCCGCCAGCGCGTCGGTCGCCGCGAGCCCCGCGCTCGTGATGCCGTTGTCGAACCGCAGCACCCAGATCCAGCCGCCGTCGAGCACGTGGTGGACGGCCGCCGCATCGGGGGGATACGGCAACCGTCGCGTGCCCGGAGACGGCGCGGGAGCGCCGTCAGGCGCCGGGCCGCCGAACGCGGCTGGCACGACCTCGGCGAACGGGCGAACGCCGGTGAAGTGCGAGTACAGCGCGTGCGTCGGCGGCATGCCCGGGAGCGCGCGCTCGGCGAGGCGTAGCGTGCGATGCAGGAAGCCGCGCGAACCGGTCGCGTCCACGACGAGGCGCGCGCGGACGTCGAACGGGCCGCGTTCGTCGCGACCTTCCACGACGCTGCCGTCCGCACTTGGCTCGAAGCGATCCACCTCCGCACCGTCACGGTACTCGGCGCCCTCGCGCACGGCCTCGCGCACAAGGAAGTGGTCGAAGTCGGGCCGGTACCAGTGGACGTCGCCGATGTCGTCGTTCGGGCTCGCGGCGACGAGCAGCTGGTTGTCGTGCGTCGGGTGGGCGACGAACGGCCGGCCGCGCTCGTGGCGGAAGAAGCTGAACCCCCGCTTGAGGCCGCAGGCCACGTCGGGATGGGCGCGCTTCCACGAGCCGTATTTCGTGAACGGGAACAGCGCGGGCAGGTCGTAGGTGCGTGCGAGTTCCTCGAGCAGCAGGCTGGCGAGCGGCGTGGACGACTCGCCGATGGCGAAGCGGGGGTGCCGCCCGCGCTCGAGCAGCACGACGCTCCGGCCCAGCCGGCGGAGGATCATCGCGAGGATCGAGCCCGAAAAGCCCGAGCCGACCACCACGACGTCCACGTCGCGCGGAGTCACGGTGCGCGGCCGCGTGGCGGGGCGGCCCGGCGCGGGGTCACACCCATGCGCGGCAGCGGTCGCATGCCACGCGCGGCAGCGGCCGCTGCGTGAGGTTCATCTCACGCAGCCGCGCCTCGCGGGCCGGGAAGCACGTGTCGCAAACGGAAAAACGCGCCAGGTCCCACACGTCGGCGAAGACACGGCCCGAGCCAAGTGCGAGCGTGGCGTCGTGCGCGTCCTCGAGCGTGGCGAGGGCGGGCCTCGCGAAATGGCCGGCGTGGGCGAGGGCCTGCATCGCGCCGTTGCCGCCGCGGGTGGGGATGAGGCTCACGGCCGTGGCGCCCTGCGCGAACGCGAACCGCGCGGACTCCACGGCCATCCGCACCGCGTCCGCCGAAGCCACGAACGGCGGCTGCACGAGCACGAACGCGCGGTGGTCCACGCCCATCTCACCGAGTTGGGCGGCGGCGGCGGCGTACATGGCGAGCGTCATCCGCTTGTTGAGCAGGTCGAGGATCCGGTCGTCTGCCACTTCGAGGCCCATCGCGACCTCCAGCGTGCCCGTCAGCAGGCTGGCAAACTCGCGCACCGGCGGCCCGACGAGCGCGGGGTGGCACTCCACGATCACGCGGTCGAACACCGAGAGCCGTTCGGCGATGGACACGAAGTCGCCCGGCGGGATGGCCTTCGCGTCGAAGAAGCTGCCGGCGTTGTACAGCTTGATGACCGTGGTGCGGGGAAGGCCGTCGAGCGCGGCGTCGAGCTGCGCGCGGATGGCGCCGGGCGGCACGCTCACTTCCAGCGTGTTCATCCACAGGTCGCACATCACGCACTTCCAGGGGCACTCGCGGTTCGTGAGCAGGATGGTCGCCGCGTCGCGCACCACGCCATCGGCGCCGGCCTCGGGCTCGACGAACGTGCCGTACGCCCGGTCAGGCGCGACGGCGTTGCGGGGCGGGCGTCGCGAGAGGATCCACGCGTCGCGCGCCGCGCCGGCCGGCGGGTACGGGACGACCAGGTCACTCACACGTACATCGCGTGGAACCGCTGCCGGTAATCGGCCTCGGTCCACGGCAGCGCCGAACGCATCGCCTCCTCAGGCAGCGCGCCGTGCTGGAACCGGCGCTTCTCGAACACCGGCATCTCCATCCCCGTCACGGCGCGCACGCCGGCGGCCACGATTTCGCCCTTGAGGGCGTAGAGGCGCGGCACGTCGTAGCCGGTGACCGCGTCCCACGGGATGGATCCGGCTACCTCCACCAGCGCCGGGCGCGTGTACGGGCTGAACCCCTCGAAGCCCAGATGCCGCGCCGGCGCGAACGTCCGCACGTACGACCGGCTGAGGCCGCCCGAATACGTGAGCGAGTGCTTCATCGTGCCCACACCCCAGCCCTCCTGGTAGAGCAGGGGGTTGTTGACGACGCTGAGGATGGTCAGCTCGGGGTTCTCCTCGATGGGATAGTCCTTGAGGTTCTCGTCGCCGCCGTCGCCGTCGGCGAGGTGCGTCCACTCGGGGTAGCGCGCGCGGATGCCGCGCAGCAGCGCGAGCCCCATCATCGCGCACTCCACGTCGAGCGACTTGTAGTCCTCGGTGACGCGGATGACCTCGTCCACGTCGAACGCGTCGCGGCTGGCCGTGATGGGCTCGAGGAAGAGCCCCATGTCCACCGCGTCGAGGAACGCGCGGGCCTGCGCCAGGTCGGGACCGTCGCCGGCGTCGAGCGTGAACGCCTTGAGCCGGCCGGGGTTGAGGCCCAGCGTGCGCACGGCGTGGGCGACGACGAGGAACACGGACCCGCTGTCCACGCCGCCGGAGAACGAGACGCCGACGGGTGCGTCGGTGGGCAGCCGGCGGAGCCACGCGGCCACCTCGTTGTACAGCGCGCCGACGTATGCCGTGCCGATCGCGTCCACGTCGGCCGGCAACGAGCCCGGCTTCGGCACCACGAAGCGCGTGTACGACGGGCTCGGGTCGGGGCAGCCGACGAGGCGGATCGTGGTCACGTAGTGCGCCGGGACCATCCGCGTGTAGGCGGGGTTGAACTGGTCGTTGAAGCCGTTCGTCTTCAGCCATTCGTGGATCGCGTCGATGCGCTCGGCCACCACCAGCGCGGGGCCCTCGACCTTCTTGGCGAGGAAGAACCGGATCGGGCGGTCGAGCGAGCGGGCGATGCGCACCGTCTCGCCGTCCTTCGCGACGATGGCGAACGACCCGCCGATGGCGCGCACGGCGGCCGGGTCGCCGGAGTTCACCCGCGCGCGGGCGTCGTCGAGCGTGAGGCCGTCGAGCCGGTTGAGTGACGGATCCGTGAGGTCGATGACCTCGCCAACGTAGGTATGCATCGCGAGCTCCGCTGTCGATGTGTCTTCAGGTGGTGGAAGCCGGCTCGTCCACGAGCGCGGCGACTTCCCCTTCGAACGCCTCGGGTTCGTCCCGCGAGCCGAAGCGCTTGCGCACGCGCCCGGACCGGTCCACGAGGAACTTCGTGAAGTTCCACTTGATGCCCTCGGTGCCAAGGATCCCCGGCGCCTCGGCCTTGAGGTGTTCGAAGAGCGGGTGCGCGTCGCTGCCGTTCACGTCCACCTTGGCGAACATCGGGAAGGTGACGTCGTAGTTGAGCGAGCAGAATTGCGCGATCTGCGCCTCGTCGCCGGGCTCCTGAGCGCCGAACTGGTTGCACGGGAAGCCGAGCACGGCGAAGCCGCGGCCCGCGTACTTGCGATGCAGGGCCTCGAGACCGGCGTATTGCGGCGTGCGACCGCACCGGCTGGCCACGTTCACGATGAGGAGCACCTGGCCGCGGAAGTCGGCGAGCGGCCGGTCGGCACCGGTGATGTCGCGGGCGGAGAAGTCGAACACGGTCATGCCGAAAGGTAGCGTGGCCGTGCGCGCGGTGGCCCCGATGCGCGCCGTCCAGGGTTCCCGGGCGTGGCGTCAGTCCCACCAGCCGTGGAGAAACCAGCGGCCGGCGCCGTCGCGGGAACGCCGGCGCCGCGAGGCGTGTCCGGGGCCGTCGGCGGCGTCGCGGTCCGCGGCATCGCGGAAGATCCATACCAGCACGCCTTCCCTCGTGACGCAGCGGAAGTACTCGCGCGCGTAGGAGCGGTCGCCGTCCCAGGTGCGGCCCGACACGCGCTCCGGGCCCGCGGCGTTCACGATCTCGTGCCAGCCGCCGTCGTCGCGGTAGCGCAGCGGCACGGCGTGGTCGCGGCGGGTGCCGGTCTCCACCACGATGGGCGCGGGCACCGGTGCGAGCTGGAGGTGGAGCCGCGGGCCCGGAGCGCGTTCGCGCACCGCGTTCGGGATGGTGGTGAGCCGCACCGTCCGCCGGGGCGGTTCGATCCGCCCCACCACGGCGTCCGCCTCGCCGCGTGCGGGTTCGGCGGCGAACGTCGCCTGCGCCGCGTTCGCGGGAGCCTGCGGCACCCACGTGGTGCGCTCGTCGAGCAGCGGGTGCGCCGTGTTGCGCGGCGCCACCACCACGTCGCCCTGGTCCTCCACGAGCCGCGCGACGGCGTCCTCGGTGGCCTGCCGGCTCGCCAGCCCGCGGTCGAACAGGTCGCCCTGCGGCGCCTCCCGCTCGGCCACCACCGACGCGCGCAGCGCGATGCCCGTCACCGCGGCGTGCAGCTTCATCCGCTCCACGCGGCCGCGGATGAGCCGCAGCCACGTGCGCCGGTTCACCGTGGGCCGCGACGCGCGGATCACCTCCACGTGCGCCGAGCGGTTGGTGAGGGCGAACTCCACGGTGAGCTCGCGCGCGCCCTCGCCCGTGGACGCGAGCGTGGCGCACACGCGGTCCACGAGGTTGTTGAGCACGAAGAGGAGCCGCATCGGGTCCTTGAGCGCGTACTCCACCCAGTCGAGCGACGCGTGCGGCGCGTCCGGCGGCGTGGGGGGGAAGATGAGCCGCGGGTCGTCGGCGCGGGCGAGCTTCCAGAGCGGGACGGCCGTGGGGCCGAGCCGCACCTCGATGGACTCGCGGTCGAGCGCCGCCAGCTCGCCGCACGTGGAGACGCCGATGCCGAAGAACAGGGGCCGGAGCCGCGGGTCGGGGTCGAGCACGTCGAGCGGAAAGAGGGCGACGTACGCGCGGTCCGTGCCCGGCGGCACCACGGTGAGTGGGCGGCCATCGCGGCCGCCGTGCATTGCCGCGATCTGCGCCGCGATGGGCGTGTCGGCCACGCCCGCGCGCAGGTCCGCCACGCCGCGGCGCTCGAGCAGCGCCACGAGCTCGGCGGCGAGTGCCACCTTGCCGTGCGTCGAGAAGCCGTGCGCGTCGGCCCACACCACGCCGTCCTC
>JAYEKC010000607.1:0-2845 GCA_034716715.1 Gemmatimonadota bacterium
GATGGTGGCTGGAAAGAATATTGAAGCATTCGGCCTTGAAGAGCGTATTGAACTGCGTAAAGGTGATCTGCTTGAATCTGTCGATGAGCCTATCGACCTGTTGGTTTCCAATCCGCCCTATATTGCGGAGGACGAACGCGACGCCCTGCCGGCCGGCGTGCGGGACTGGGAGCCGGCGACGGCCCTGTTCGGCGGAGCCGACGGCATGGCCGTCATCACGCGCCTGGTCGAGGGGGCGGCCGGCGTCCTCGAGCCGGGAGGCGTGATGCTCGTTGAAATCGACGCCCGGCGTGCCGCCGCCACGCGCGAGCTTGCCGAAACCACCGGCGGGTGGGTGGATGTCGAAATCCGGCCGGACCTGACCGGTCGCGACCGTTTCCTCATCGCCCGCCGCGCCACCACGTGAACCCAGGTCTACGACATGTTGAATGAACGGGCGCTCGAACTCGGCAGGCTGATCGGCCAGACGCCGGAGTACCAGGCCGTCAAGCGCGCGAGCGATGCCCTGAGCGAGGACAAGGAGGCGATGGAGCTGCTCGAGAAAATGGAGCGGCTGCGGCGGGATGCGCAGCAGGCGCTGGCGCGCGGCGAGCAACCCACGGCCGAAATGGAGGCGGAGTTGGACGCGCTGCTTTCCAAGGTGCAGGTCAACCCGACCTACCAGCGGGTGATCGTGGCGAACGAGAATTTCGACAAGGTGATGGTCAACGTGAACCAGTGGATCCTGGACGGCATCAAGAAGGGCGCCACCAGCTCCATCATCACGCTCGGCTGACGGCGGAGCGGGCGCGGTGGCCGGCCGGTTGGTGGTGTTCGAGGGCGTCGAGGGCGCGGGGAAGTCCACGCAGCTCGCGGCACTCGCCGCGCGCCTGGGCCGCGCCGGCGTGCCGTGCCGGACCTGGCGGGAGCCTGGCGGAACGCCGGCCGGCGACCGCATCCGCGCGATGCTGCTCGACCCCGCCGTGACGATGGACGCCCGCACCGAGGCCCTCTTGTTCATGGCGTCGCGCGCGGAACTCCTGGCGCGCGACGTGCAGCCGGCCCTCGCCGCAGGGACCGTGGTCCTGCTGGACCGGTACTTCCTCTCGACGTACGCCTATCAGGTGGCGGGACGCGGCCTGCCGGAGGCCGAGATCGTCGCCGCGAACCGTGCCGCCACGGCGGGCCTCGTGCCCGACCTCACGATTCTCGTGGCCGTTCCCGCGGCCGTGGGGCTTGCCCGCGCCGCCGCGCGCGGCGCGACAGACCGCATGGAGCGCTCCGGCGACGACTTTCACGCGCGGGTCGAGGCCGCCTTCGCCACCTTCGCCACCGACGCGTGGCAGGCGGCGCACCCGGAGGCCGGGCCAGTGGCGGTGGTGGACGGCGTCGGCACGGCGCGCGAGGTGGAGCGCCGCGTAGCGGCCGCGGTCGGGGCGCGCTTCCCGGACCTCGCGTCGCGGCTGGAGCGCGTGGCATGAAGGGCTGGCGACCGCTCCTCGCCGGCGTCGCGCTCGGCGCCGCGCTCGGCACGGGCGCCCTGCTGATCTGGCGCGGCGCGCGTCCGCCCGCGGCGGCCGTGACCATGGGCGACGCCCAGGGCCGGCGGCTCCTCGACGGGGTGATGGAGCGCATCCGCCGCTCGTGGGTGGACACGATTGCGCCGGACGAGCTGTACCGGCGCGCGGCGCTGGGGCTCGTGGACGAGCTGGGTGACCCGAACTCCGAGTACCTGACCCCGGAGCACCTGAAGCGGCTGCGCGAAGCGGCGACGGGCACGTATTCCGGCGTCGGGATGTCGATCGACCTTCGTGACGGCTGGCTCGTGGTCACCCACGTGCGCGTGGGCACGCCGGCGGAGCGCGCGGGCGTGGCGATCGGTGACCGCCTCGTGGAACTCAACGGCCAGTCCATGCGGAACTGGACGCCGGGGGAAGCGCGCAAGGAAATCCAGGGCGCCCCTCGCGCGCATCTCGCGCTGCAGGTGGAGCGGGGCAACCCGCCGGCGCGCATCCCGCTGGCGCTCGAGCGCGAGGACATTCACGTGAGCGCCGTGACGCGCGCGACGCTCCTGGGCCGCGGCGTCGGCTACTTCATGGTGTCGGCCTTCAACGACTCCACCAGCCGCGACGTCGAGCGTACCGTGGACTCGCTCGTCGCCGCGGGGGCGCACGGGCTCGTGATGGACCTGCGCGGCAATCCGGGCGGGTTGCTCGTTCAGGGCGTGGACGTGGCCGACCTCTTTCTCGACAAGGGCAAGCGCATCGCGTCCACGCGGGGCCGCATGCCGGCCAACACGGTGGAATACGTGGCCCGTACGCCGCAGCGCTGGCCGGACTTCCCGCTCGTCGTGCTGGTCAATGGCAATACCGCGAGCGCGGCAGAGGTCGTGGCGGGCGCCCTCCAGGACCAGGATCGGGCCGTGGTGGTGGGCCGCCAGACCTACGGCAAGGGAAGCGCGCAGGCGGTGCTCCAGCTCAACGACGGCGGTGGCCTGAAGCTCACCTCGGCCCGGTGGTACACCCCGCTTGGGAGGAGCATCGAGCGGCCCCATACGGGGACGGCGGCGGACACGGTCCGGCCGACGTTCACGACGCCGCGCGGGCGCCGGATGACCGGCGGCGGAGGCATCCATCCCGACATCGCCGTCGGCGACAGCACGCTGTCGCCCGCCGAGCGCGCGTGGGTGCGGGCCATCGGCACGCGCGTTACGCCCTTCCGGCAGGCGCTCACGGCCTACGCCGAGCGTGTCGTTGCGGCGCGACGCGTGCGCGATCCGCTGTTCACGGTGGACCAGGCCATGCGCGACGGTCTGTACGCGGAGATGCGCGCCCGGGGCGTGGTGGTGCCCCGCGCGATCTACGAC
>JAYEKC010000607.1:2855-7971 GCA_034716715.1 Gemmatimonadota bacterium
CAGAGGATTGCCGCCATCACGCTGCGTCGCACCAAGCGCGATGCCCTGGCGGAGCTTCCGCCGGTGATAGACACGAACATATGGCTGGAATTTGACAAGGAGCAGCGCGCGATCTACGACGACGTGCGCGAGTCGGTGGACCGCGTGCTGGGCCAGGAGGTCGCCCGGGTCGCGTTCGGGATTCCGGGCGCGCAGCAACGCGCCGTGCGGACCGACCCCGTCGTTGCGCAGGCGGTCTCGCTGGTGGAGGGCGTGGAAACGGCCGACGCGCTGTTCCGCCGCGTGGCGTCCAAAGCCTCGACCGCCAACAGCGGATACTAGGGCGCCGGCGGTTTCGGCGGCCGGCCGCCGAGCAGCGCCGACGCGTCCACCACCCGCACGTTCGGCGGCACGGTGAACGTGAGCGCGCCGGGGGCGAGCGCGACGTCGGTGCGAATGTCCTGGAACCGGATGCGCCTGATGAGGCCGCTCGGCTCCACCGCCTCGAGTTGCTGCACGAGGGCGGTGGCCGTGTCGAGCCAGAGCGTCGCGCGCACGAACGGCGCCGTCTGGATCCGCGGCGTGAGCCGGTACACCGCCACCGTCGTGCTGCCAAGGCGGTCGAGGCCGCCGTCGGCGATGGCGTAGCTGGTGCGCGGCGCGGTGAGGAGCTGCGTGATGAGGTCGAGCTGAGCGCCTTGCGCGATGGGCAGCTTCAGTACCTGGCCGCGGGCGCTGCTCGGCAGGTACACCCACAGCGCGCTGCCGTCCGCGACGATGGCGTCGCCGGCGGGCTCGGTGAAGCGGAACGCGAACCGGGCCGCCCCCTGCTGGGCGAACTCGCCGCGCGACGTCCTGGTTTCGTCGAGATCCGGGTTGGTAAGGGCCTGCTCGAACGCGGCCTTCATGGGCCGCCCCGCGGCAACGGCGCGCGCGGCGCGGTCGAGCAGCGAATCGGGGGCGGTTGGCGTTGCGGACTGTGCCGCGGCCGCCGAGACCGGCGCCCCCGCAACCGCTGCGCCCGCCGCAAAGAGCGCGAGCCGGAACAGCCGGCGGGCGCTCATCGCGGTCATGACACGCCCGCCGCGGCGTCCGCGAGGTGGCGGTCCACGGCGTCGGCCACCCGCCGCAACTGCCGCATCAGCTCGGTGAACTGGTCGGCGGTGAGCGACTGGGCGCCGTCGCTGAGGGCGCGCTCGGGGTGCGGGTGCACCTCGACGATGAGGCCGTCGGCGCCGGCAGCGACCGCCGCACGGGCCATCGGCGTCACCTTGTCGCGCCGTCCCGTGCCGTGGCTTGGGTCGGCAACGATGGGCAGGTGCGACAGGCCGTGCACGACGGGGATGGCCGTGAGGTCGAACAGGTTGCGCGACGTGTTGTCGAACGTGCGGAGCCCGCGCTCGCAGAGGATGACGTTCGGGTTGCCCTCGCTCAGCACGTACTCGGCGGAGAGCAGGAGGTCCTCGATGGTGGCGGCCATGCCGCGCTTGAGGAGCACCGGCTTGCCGATCCGGCCGACGGTCTTGAGGAGCGAGTAGTTCTGCATGTTCCGCGCGCCGATCTGGATGCAGTCGGCGACCTCGGCCACCAGGTGGGCGCCCTCGTCGTCCATCGCCTCGGTGACCACCGCCAGGCCCGTCTCGCGCTTGGCCGTGGCGAGGAACTCGAGGCCCTTCTTCCCGAGTCCCTGGAACGAGTACGGCGAGCTGCGGGGCTTGAACGCCCCGCCGCGGAGCGCCACGGCGCCGGCGGCCTTCACCGCGCGGGCCGCCTCGACGATCTGCGCTTCCGACTCCACCGAGCACGGGCCCGCGATGACCGGCACCTCGTCGCCGCCGAACGTCACGCCGGGGGCGATGGTGACCACGGTGGACGCCGCCTTCCACTCGCGGGAGACCTGCTTGTACGGGTTGGACACGTGGATGACCTGCGCCACGCCCGGGAGCTCGGCCACGAGCGAGTCGTCCACGCGGCGGTCGTTGCCGATGAGGCCCACCGTCGTGCGCTGCGCACCGGGCATCGGCGCGGGGGTGTAACCCATCGCGCGGATCGTCTCGCACACGCGGTCGATCTGCTCCTGCGTGGCGTCGTTCGCCATCACCACCAGCATCCTGGCCGTCCCTCCCGTAGAACCGTGAAATATACTTCGGGAACGGAGGAAATCCCTGATGACACGGTCCCGCATCCTGTCCGCCGCCGGCGCCCTCGCCGTCGTCCTGGCCATCGCCCTGCCCGCGGCCGGGTGGCTGCAGCAACGCGCCGTCTACGATCCCGCGCTCTGGACGTCCCTCCGCTACCGGATGGTCGGCCCCACGCGCGGCGGGCGGGTCACCACCGTGACTGGCGTTCCGTCGCAGCCCCGCACCTTCTACATGGGGCCCGCGGGCGGCGGGGTGTGGAAGACCACGGATGCCGGGGCCTCGTGGGCGAACGTGTCCGACGGGCAGATTCCGCTGGGTTCGATGGGCGCGATCGAGGTGTCGCGATCCAACCCCGACGTCGTGTACGCGGGCACCGGGTCGTCGAAGATCCGGAGCAACGTCTCGATCGGGCGGGGCATCTACAAGTCTACGGACGGCGGGCGCCGCTGGGCCTTCACCGGGCTGCGCGACGTGGGCCAGATCGCCACCGTCCGCGTGCACCCGTCGAATCCCGACCGCGTGTACGTCGCCGCCCTTGGCAATCCGTTCGTCCCGAACGTGGACCGCGGCGTGTTCCGCAGCACCGACGGCGGCCGCTCGTGGTCGAAGGTCCTCTACGTGAGCGACAGCACGGGCGCCGCCGACCTCGAGTTGCAGCCCGGGAACCCCGACGTGGTGTTCGCGTCGATGTGGCACGGGCAGCGAAAGCCGTGGACCATCATCAGCGGCGCGATGGAGGGTGGCATCTACAAGTCCACCGACGGCGGCGACCACTGGACGAAGCTGGGCGGCGGGCTGCCCACCGGACTGTTCGGGCGGAGCAACGTCGCCATCTCGAACGCCGCGCCGAACCGGATCTACGCGCTCATCGAGGCCAAGCCGGGCGGCGGCCTCTACCGCTCCGACGACGCGGGGGCCACGTGGGCGCTCGTCAACGGCGCGCAGAACCTCTGGACGCGGCCCTTCTACTACACGACCCTCGGCGTGGACCCGAAGAACCCCGACGTCGTGTGGGTGGGCAACGAGGGGTGGTACAAGAGCACCGACGGCGGCAAGACGTTCCGCAGTTCGCCCGTTCCGCACGGCGACAACCACGACGTGTGGATCAACCCCGACAACCCCGACATCATGGTCCAGTCGAACGACGGCGGCGCCAACGTGTCGCTCGACGGGGGCCGCACCTGGAGCACGCAGGACAACCAGCCCACCGCCGAGTTGTACCAGGTGTACGTGGACCGGGAGTACCCGGCCCGCCTCTATGGGGCCCAGCAGGACAACACGACCCTCATCGTCCCGGTGAACCCCACCGGCGCCGGCTACAGCGAGGAGTGGCGCGTGGGCCCGGGCTGCGAAACCGGGCCCATCATGCCGCACCCCACCAATCCCGACACCGTGTACGGCTCGTGCAAGGGCCAGTTCAGCCGCAAGTCGATGCGGTCGGGGCAGGAGTGGCAGTCGTGGGTGGGCGGCGAGTCCCTCTACGGCAACGGCGGCGCCACGCTCCTCTACCGCTTCCAGCGCGTGTCGCCGATGGAGATCTCGCCGTTCAACCCCAAGGCCATCTACTACGGCTCGCAGTACCTCCACCGGTCCACCGACGAGGGCATCACCTGGCAGAAGATCAGTCCCGACCTCACGGCGTTCCCGCCGGGCGAGCCGCAGGAGTCGAGCGGCAAGCCCATCACGATCGACGCCACGGGCGAGGAGGTCTACAGCGTCATCTACGCGATCCGCGAGTCGCCCATCCAGAAGGGGGTCATCTGGACCGGCGCGAACGACGGGCCGTTCTGGGTGACCGTGGACGACGGCAAGACGTGGAAGAACGTGACGCCGCCCGACCTGCCGCCGGGTGGGCGCGTGCAGAACATCGAACCGAGCCCGCACCGCGCCGGCACGGCCTACTACGCCGTGTATCGGTACCTGCTCGGCGACTTCGCGCCGTACATCTACCGGACCGACGATTTCGGGAAGACGTGGAAGCGCCTCACCGATGGCACGAACGGCATCGCCGCCGATGAGCCCACGCGCGTGGTGCGCGAGGACCCGAAGCGCGCGCGCCTCCTGTACGCCGGGACGGAGTTCGGCATCTACGTCTCGTTCGACGACGGCGCGCACTGGCAGAAGTTCCAGAACAACCTGCCGAACACGCCGGTGACCGACATCAAGTTCGCCAACGGCGACAACGACATGGTCCTCTCCACGATGGGCCGGTCGTTCTGGGTGCTCGACAACCTGACCCCGCTGCGGCAGATGAACGCGCAGGTGGCGTCGGTCCCGGCGACGCTGTTCCGGCCGCGGGACGCCGTCCGCGGCCCGGGCGGCGGCCGCGGCGGGCGCGGTGGCGGCGGCGTGCAGTACCTGCCGACCGGCGCTCAGGTCGACTACTTCCTCGCGGCCGCGCCGTCGGGTGACATCCGCCTCGACGTGCTTGATTCCGCCGGCCGCACGGTGCGGTCATTCTCCAGCGCGGCCAATGCGCCCGCGCGCGCGGCCGCGGCGGACGAGGCGCCGGCCGACGACGAGGAGGGCGGGGGCGGGGGCCGCGGGCGGGGTGGGGCGCCACCACGCCTGCCGAAGGCCGCCGGCCTCAACCGCTTCACGTGGGACCTGCGCTATCCCGGGGCGTGGCAGAGCGCCGCGAACCCGGAGGGTCCGGGCGGCCCCGTCGCGCCGCCGGGACCGTACACCGTCGTGCTCACGGCGGCCGGCGTCACCACGCGGGCGCCGCTGCGCGTGGTGGAGGATCCGCGCGTGCGCCGCGACGGCGTGAGCACGGCCGACCTCAAGGCACTGTTCGCGCACAACACGCGCGTGCGCGACCTCGTGAGCGACGTGAACCGCACCGTGGCGCGCGTGCGGGCGGCGCAGCAGCGGCTGCGTGGCGCCACGGGCGCCGCCGCCGACACGCTGGCCCGGCTCAACGACATCGCGGCCAAGCTCATCACGCCGCCGGTCCGGTACAGCAAGCCCGAACTGCAGACGCACATCACGTACCT
>JAYEKC010000608.1:0-7962 GCA_034716715.1 Gemmatimonadota bacterium
GTCCGCGTCCGTGAGGGCGACAAGGAACGCCTCCAGGCGTTCGAGGGCGTCTGCATCGCGCGCCGCGGCGCTGGCGTGAGCGAGACCTTCACCGTCCGCAAGATTTCCAACGGCGTGGGCGTCGAGCGCATCTTCCCGCTCCACTCGCCGATGCTCGAGAGCATCAGCGTCGTGCGCCGCGGCCGCGTGCGCCGCGCCAAGCTCTTCTACCTCCGCAACGTCACCGGCAAGTCGGCGCGCATCAAGGAAAAGCGCGTGCGCGTGGCGGTGCCCGAGACGGGCTCGGCGGAGAGCGGCGAGTAGGTACGCGTGGCGCGCTGGAGCCGCATCGAGCGAGACCTCCGCGCCCAGGGTTACCGGCTCATCGCCGGAGTGGACGAAGTCGGACGGGGCCCCCTTGCGGGCCCCGTCGTCGCTTGCGCCATGGTGATGCCGCCCGACGCACGGGCGATTCCCGGCGTCGACGACTCCAAGGTGCTCACCGCGGCCCAGCGCCAGCGGCTCGCGCCCCGCATCCGGGAACGTGCGCTCGGCTGGGCGCTGGGCGCCGCCAGCGTGGCCGAGATCGACCGGCTGAACATCGCGCAGGCGACGGCGCTGGCCATCCGGCGCGCCATCCGGCGGCTCCCCGTGCGGTACGACCTCGTGCTGCTCGACGGGCGCCCCATCCGGACGCTCGGCGTCGAGCACCAGGCCGTGGTGGATGGCGATGCCCGCTGCTACTCCGTGGCGTGCGCAAGCATCGTGGCCAAGGTGGTGCGCGACCGCCTGCTCACCGCGCTGTCGGAGCGATACCCGCCGTACGGATGGGCGTCGAATGCCGGGTATGCAACGGCCGCCCACGTGGAGGCACTTCGGGCGCACGGGCTCACCGCGCACCACCGACGGGTGTTCTGCCGGACGGCCGTCGGGGGGCAGGCCGAGCTCTCCTTCGGCTAGAAGCTCCTGGGCGCGCCGGCATTCTCGTGCCTTGCGGGCAGTGTCGCGCATTCGCGTGATGCGGGGCACAAGGAATTCGGCTTCCATACGGGCCTGGTTACGCACGCCGGGAGCGGTCGTCTGATAGCCAACGGGCGTACCGCCTTGCGGGGCGTTTTCTCGCTTGACGGTCGGGTCCGTAAGTCGTAGGTTTTCGCACGCGTCGGCGGTGTCGGCGCGGCGGGAAAAGATGAGCCATCGGGCAGGAGGGCGCCTCCGTTAAGAGGGGTTGCTGTCCAGCCCGAAGTGTGTCATCTTTTGCCGATTGGTCCGCAGTGCGTTTTCCCTCAATGGAGGTAGCATGAAAGTCCTTCGTTCTACTCTCGTCATCGGCCTCGCGGCGTTTGCCGCGGCGTGCGGTGACAAGGTGACGGTCGCCGGTCCGCCGACGCCTGACACCACGCCCAAGGTCAACAGCGTGACGGTCACGCCGTCGGCGGTGACGATGTCGGTCGGTTCGACGGCTTCGTTCACGGCCGCGGTGGACGTCAGCAACGGCGCCGCGACGACGGTGACGTGGTCGTCCAGCGACGCTTCGAAGGTGTCGGTGACGGCCGCGGGTGTCGCGACGGCGGTTGCCGCCACGCCTGGCGTCGCGGTGTGCGCGACGTCCACGGCCGACGCCAACAAGAAGGGGTGCGCCTCGGTCGTCGTCTCGGCCGTGACGAACATCCCGGCCACCGTGTCGATCCAGTCGATCACGGCGACGGGCACGAACAACGTCACGGTGAACCCGGCTGCGGTTGCCGGCGGCATCGACGTTCGGCTCAACGTGAACCCTGGCTCGCAGACGGTCACGAAGGTCGTGCTGCTCGTCGGTTCGGTTCGCGCTGACTCGCAGACCTTCACGGCTGCGGCTTCGGCGGCCCTCCGCTACGCGGCGGACCAGGCCATCGAGACGCAGACCACGTTCCCGCAGATCCTCTTCAGCGTGAACACGGCGGCGTTCAACGCCACGACGGGTGCTCCGCGGTGGCTGAACGGCCAGCAGGGCATCTCGGCGCAGGTGTACACGGTGGCGGGCGGCAGCTCGACGGCCGCGACGGCCACGGCGCAGACGAACCTCACGTTCGCCAACGTCGACGGCTTCGCCATCACGACGTCCGGTGGCAACACGGCGGTTGACGCGACCGGCTACCGCTGGACGGGTAATGGCTCACTGACGGTCAACGCGCTCCCTGTGATGTACTCGGGTTCCTCGATCGGAACGGTCAACGCCGCGCTCGGTGCCAACACGGGCTGTGCGGCGGTCGGCGCGATCGGTTCGGCCACGACCAAGACGGGTAACGTTTACGCGATCACGGGTGCCCTGGCCGCGGCACAGTCGCCCGCTGGTTGCACGACGACCAGCCCCAACCTGATTGTCATCACGGCGACGAATGCCGCCGGTGACAACCTGACGCTTGCTGGCGCCGCCGGCTTCGGTGGCGGCGTTCTCGGGGCGCAGACCGGGCTTCGCTGGGACAATGTGCCGCCCGCTACGCCGGGCTTGCTCGCGAACCCGAACGGTCGCAGCAACGGTTGGGTCAACGGTGCTGTGGTGTTCAATGCCTTCAACGCGGGTACGGCTGCTACGGCCAACAACTGGCAGGCGGTGAACGTCGCTGACGCGGGCGTCGGTCTCGGCACCGCTGGCGCCGGCATCACGTTCACCGTGAAGGTTGGCCAGGGAACGTCGACCACGGCGGCTACGCTTGCCAGCGCGACCGGCGGCACCGCGGTTGCCAACGCGACAACGCTTGCGCAGACGAGCCTCCTTGCTGCCGGCGCGGCGGTGCAGGATTGCGCCGTTGCTTACGCTGCGGACGCGCTCGGCAACACCACGCTCAGCCCGGGTGGTACGTGCGCGGCTCCGGCCTACGGCGGCGCTGGCCAGCCGGCGGCTCCGGCGGCCGGCTCGACAGCGCTGCAGTTCGGCGTTGACCTCGCTGCTCCGACGGCAGCCTTCTCGACCGCGGCGACGGTCGGTGGCTCGACGAACATGGGCTCCAACGCGGCGTTGACGGCGTTCGGCAAGATCGGCGTGATCGCCACGGACACCGGCCTCGTCGGCAACTCTGGCTTCATTGGTGGCACCTCGGTCGCTGGCATCACCGGCACGATGTCGCGCCGTACGGCGGCGTCGACGTCCACGACCGCAGTGACCGTCACGAGCGCTGCCGCGAGCGCGACGAACATCAACATCGCGCGCGTGGACGGTTCGCCGTTCCTCGTGCCCGACACGCTCGTGTACGACTACACGGCGCTCACGACGAACGCGTACTACACTCTGACGACGGTCATGGTTGACCAGGCCGGCAATCCTGGCCCGACGCTGACTCGCGTCATCCTGAAGGACAACACGATTCCGACGGCGCTGGCTCCGGTGCAGAACATTGTCAATCCGACGGCCGGCGGTGCTGTGACCTTCAACGCGAACATCGCGGACGACCTCGACCTCGCGTCGGGCTCGCTGACGGGTACGTTCCCCGCGGCAAGCTTCCCAGTTGTGCTGAACGTGGCTGGCGCTGTTGTGGCCAACCCGAGCACGGCGACGGCGCTCAACCTGGTTGGACCGATCACGTTCAACACGTACAACACGGCTCCGGCCGTGACGAGCGGTACGCTTGCGGCGACGATTCCGGCGCTGTTTGCGCTGCAGTCTCACCAGACGGACTCCGTGACCATCGGTGCCACGGCCAACTCGTATCCGACTGCGCTCAATGCGGTCGTAAGCGATATGGCCAACGCTGCCGTGACCTCGGCGGCCGGCACGATCCAGAACGCCCCGGCGGCCCCGGCGGCGTACGCGATCGGCACGGATTACACCAAGTTCCTCCTCTCGCGCAGTGGTACCACGCTCAACGTTGCGGGTTCGACCACGTCAGGTGCCGTGTTCTCCCGCACGATCACGCCGCGCGTCGAGGGCACGACCACGATGTCCGCGCCGTTCTCCTCGGTTGACATCTATGTCGGTGTCAACGGTGCGGCGACGCCGTATGCCTTCGTCGGCACGGCGACCCTCACGGGTCAGACGGACAACGGCGGCCAGCGCATCTGGACCTTCAGTGGCGTGTCGTACACGATCACGAGCGGGATTGCCGCAGGCGCCGATCGAGTGGTCTTCATCGGCCTCGGCAAGGGTGCAGGTGGCAAGTGGATTGCCGGCCAGGGCATCACCGTGACGGTCAACCCGTAAGCTCGGCAGCGTTGAGCTGACGGCTCAGAAGCAAGCGAAGGGGTCCGGTCGAAAGACCGGGCCCCTTCGTGCGTTCCACCGCCGTCGCGCAGGTCGTGTGCCCCCGATAGAATCCCCGCATGCCTACACGCTGCCGGTGGATCCTGAGCGCCACCATCGCCATTTCTCCTTGCCTGGCCGCGGCCCAGGGAACCGGGTCCAGAGCCCTCCGCGTCCCGGATGCTCGGGAACTGGCCAAGGCCGGGCCCGACAGCTTCGACGTTGCCTTCCACACCACAAAGGGCGTCTTCGCGGCCCGGATCCGTCGCGCCGGCGCCCCGCGGGGCGCCGATCGCGTCTGGCATGCCGTCCAAGCCCGTTACTACGACGGAGTGCGGTTCTACCGGGTGATCCCGGGGTTCATGGCGCAGTTCGGCTTCCACGGCGATCCCACGGTCAACCGCGCCTGGGAGGCCCATCCCATGCGTGACGATCCCGTGCGCGGGTCAAACACCCGGGGAATGCTCACCTTCGCCAACCGGGGCCCGAACACCCGCACCGTCCAGCTCTTCGTCAACACCGGAAACAACCTGAACCTGGACGCCCTGGGCTTCGCCCCGGTGGGGCAGGTGCTCGAGGGCATGGCGGTGGTGGACTCCCTTTACTCGGGCTATGGCGAGGGGGCGCCCCGCGGCCGAGGCCCGGACCAGGACCGCATCGCCGCCCGGGGCAACGCCTACCTCACCCGCGAGTTCCCGAAGCTCGACGCCATCGACAGCGCCCGGGTCGTGCGGAAATGGCCCTGACACGGGCCCGAAGCCTCACTGGGGCTGCCTGCCTACCCGGTAGGCCACGATGGCGTGACTGGGGACGGACGCCTCGTACACGGCCGTCAGCGTCACGCCGCGGGGCGTAAACCCGGCGCCAAGGGCCGCCGTCGCGGTGGGTGGCGACGCGCGCACCACGAGCCACGCCGGCGCCACCATGGAATCGAGTGACGTCACGGGCCGCACGCGAAGTCCGGTGCGGAGCGTCGCGGCGTAGTAGGCCGCCGGCAGGGCGGTGAAGCCCTCAAGTGAATAGATGGTCCCGTCAGGCGCCCGGCCGGGTGCCGCGCCGGTGGCCTGAGCTCCGCCAGGGCCGGCCTCGGCGTTGGGATGTGCCACTCGGTCGGCGGCAATCGCGCGGACGACCGCATCCCACGGGATCTTCTCGCCGCCCCGCACCTCGCGAAGCGCGCCGGCAACGAGCGTGAACGCCGCCAGGGCAACGGCCGCCCCCCAACGGTGGGAATCGAGCTCCATCGCCCGCCCGCGGGCCGTCGCGGAGCCGAGGGCCATGGCCGCGAGCGCCACGAGCAGCCACCACGCGGGCGCCGCGACCATCAGGTACCGCGGCACGAACGCCGACTGGCTCGTCACGACGCTGGCCACGTACGCGACGGCCACGGGCATCAGGGCCAGCAGGGCGAGCTCGGCGGCCACCCGTCGCGGCGGGCTGCCGCGGGGCGCCCGGCGAAGCCACAACGCCAATCCGCCGCCGAGCGCCGCGAGGAGCATGCCGCCCACCCACGCGGTGTCGGGCGTGAGCACGCGCGCCACGAGGGCGTCGTAGAACACGGGAACGTCCACGGGCCGGGGCGGCGTGACCCAGGCGACGTTGGCGAGCGGCCGGGCCACGCGCGCGGCGTTCACGGCCACGGCCGTGGCCCACGGCAGGAACGCGAGGCCGGCCACGCCCGCCGCCACGATGACGCCCGCCAGCGCGCTACGCCGCCAGAACAGGGCCGCGCCGAGCGTGGCGGCGATGAGGAGCCAGCCGAAGTAGTGCGTGTAGGCGAGCAGCACGGCCACCATAGTGAGCTGCGCCACGCGCCGCCGGTGTTCGCCGAACGCCTGCCCACGCCAGCTGGGTGCGTCGCCGTCCGCCGCGGCGGCGCCGGGGGCGAGCCACTCCGCGCTCTCGGCCACACGGAAGTACGCGAGGAGCCAGGTGGCCGAAAGCAGGAGCAGCAGCGAGTAGGCCCGGAGCTCGTTCGAGAGGAACACAGCGAGCGGGCTTGCGGCGGCTACGGCCACCAATGCGATGGTGAACGGAAGCACCAGCTCGGCGCCGGCGTCGGTGGCGTCGCCGCCGGCCATCGCGCGTGCCACGCGGCGTGCCAGCGCCACCATCGGCACCGCCACGAGAGTGCCGAACGCGCACGGCAAGAGGCGCATCCATGCTACCGACTCGCCACCGATGCCGATCCACGCCTTGAGCAGAATGTAGAAGAGGGGCGGGTTGGTGCGGTCGGCCACGGCGCCGGCGAGCAGATCGCCCCAGCCGCGCTGGGCGAGGCTGAGCGAGAACAGCTCGTCGTACCAGAGGGCGTAGCGTGTAAGCTCGGGGATTCGGTATGCCCCGAACGCGGCCACGGCGCACCACGCGATGATGCGCCAGGCGGTGCGGCCGTCGGGGCTTCCGCTCGCGGGAGCTATGGCGCCTTGGCGCGCTTGGTGGCGCGCGGCGGTGCCACCGTGACCTGCATCGACCCGGTGACGCCGGCGGCCCGGACGGTGATGGTCACCCGGCCCTGCTTCACGCCCACGAGCCGGCCGGGCCCGGCGAACTTCACGACGCGCGGGTCCGACGTGGTCCACACGATGTCGGGCGACGTCACGGGCGCGCCAGCGTCGTCGAGCGCCTCGAGCCGCGCCCGGGCGGTATCGCCGGCGGTGAGCGTCCGACCGAGGGAGGGGATGAGCAGGGCCACGGCGTCGGCGCGCACGGTGCGGGGCACCTTGCCGCGCACGCGCGTCTGCGCGTCGGGTCCGTGGCCCACGGCGACCGAGTCGCCGAGTGCGACGGCGACGGTCGTTGCCGCGTCCGGCGGCGGCGCCGCGGGCGCCTGGGCCGAGTCGGCGAGGACGGGTTTTGGCGTGGAACCGCTGCCCGGGCGCGAGACGGCGAATGCGATGCTGGCAATCACCACGACGGCGGCGCCGATGAGCAGGGGTCGGCGCCCCACGCGGCCGGTTTCCAACGTAGTGCCCGAGTGGCCGCTGCGCACGGGCGCGTAGGCCGTGATCGCGCCCTGGGCGCCGGAATCGATGGCCGCGGTGGGGCGCGAGTGCGCGTCGAGCGGAATGGCGTCCACGGAGGCGGTCTCGGCGGAGCGCACGGCGTCGGCGGCAGGAACGGCGGACAGGCTGCCGGGCGTTGGACTCACGGGCGTGGGAGGGAACGACTGCCGGCGAGGCGGGCCGCTGCGCACGAGCCCAGTGAGCTGGTCGCGGACGCCGGGGTCGGTCACGTCGGCGCCCTCGGCGAACTCGCGCACCACATCGGCCAGGGAGCCGAACCGGTGGGCGGGATCCTTCTCCAGCATGCGCATCACGGCCGCCGCGAGCCGCACGGGCACCTCGCGGCGGACCTCTCGCACGGGTCGCGGCGATTCCTGGACGTGCGCCAGCTGGAGCTCGATGGGCGAACCGGCGAACGGCGGCTTCCCGGTGAGCATCTCATAGGCGACGATGCCGAGCGAGTATTGATCGCTCGCGGCGGTCACTTCGTGGCCGTGGCACTGCTCCGGGCTCATGTACGCCGGCGTACCGATGGTAGCGCCGGTCTGCGTGAAGTGCGCCGAGTCCTGCGCGCGGGCGATGCCGAAGTCCATCACGATCGCGTTGCCCTTGTGGTCGATCATGATGTTCGCGGGCTTGATGTCGCGGTGGACGACGCCCTCGCGGTGGGCGTAGTCGAGCGCGCGGGCCACCTCCACCAGGATCGTCTGTGCCAGGGGCAGGGGCATCGGGCCGGACCGCGACAGGATGTCGTCGAGCGGC
>JAYEKC010000609.1:0-1560 GCA_034716715.1 Gemmatimonadota bacterium
ACGATGATCCACGGCCATGGCCGCAGCGCGTAGTGCATGATGTTGAACAGGAGCGTGCCGGTCACGGCGTCGCGCTCGGACCGCGAGGCCAGCATGCGCTGGGCGATG
Source organism: Gemmatimonadota bacterium (assembly GCA_034716715.1). Lineage (GTDB taxonomy): Bacteria > Gemmatimonadota > Gemmatimonadetes > Gemmatimonadales > Gemmatimonadaceae > Fen-1231. The sequence continues at coordinate 109 of JAYEKC010000609.1, forward strand.
TAGCTGCCGCCGCCGGGCTCGGCGCCGGGATACCACACGCTCCACCATTGCACGGTGATGGGGATGACGAACGCGGCCGCGGCGGTGGCCCAGTTGCCGAAGTCGGGGAGCAGGTTGAGCGTGGCGGGGTTCACCTTCGCGAACAGGCCGCCGAGCCCGCCCACCTGCGGCTGCTGCACGGCGAAGTAGGCAACGAAGAACGCACCGCTCATCGTGATGAGGAACTGCAGCGAGTCGGTGACGAGCACGCCCCAGAGGCCGGCCACCGACGCGAAGAAGATGGTCATCACGGAGCACACGAGGAGCGTGCGCTCCATGGGCCAGCCGAGGACGATGTTGCCGATCTTGGCGGCGGCGAGGTTCACCGTGGCCATGATGACGCAGTTGAAGAACAGGCCGAGGTACACGGCGCGGAAGCCGCGGAGGAACGTGGCGGCCTTGCCGGAGTAGCGGATCTCGTAGAACTCGAGGTCGGTGAGCACGCGCGACCGGCGCCAGAGCCGGGCGTAGAAGAACACCGTCATCATGCCGGTGAGGAGGAACGCCCACCACACCCAGTTCCCGGCCACGCCCTGCTCGCGGACGATGTTGGTGACGAGGTTGGGCGTGTCGGTGCTGAACGTCGTGGCCACCATCGAGATGCCCACGAGCCACCACGGCGCGGCGCGGCCGGAGGTGAAGAACTCGGTGGTGTTCTTGCCGGCCCGCCGCCAGAAGAACAGCGCGGGGAGGAAGGAGATCCCGATGCTGGCGAGGATGATGGTCCAGTCGAGCGTCGTGAAGGTCACTCGGCTACCCCTGTGTGCGGAGGATTGGTACCGCTGACAACGAAACGGGACTGGCTTCTACGGCGGGGACGCGGATCTTGGCGGATCGGAACCGATCATGCCGGATACGGCACGAGCCATATGCCTTCAGACAGCGAACGGAAGCTCCTCTACGCCGGCGTTACCGACAAGATCATCGGCGGGTTCTATGCCGTCTACAACGCGCACGGCTACGGTTTCCTGGAGTCGGTCTACCGGCGGTCCATGCGGCTGTGCCTGGAGCGCCAGGGAATCTCCGTACAGGCCGAAGCGCCGTATCCGGTCACGTTCCTCGGGGAGGAAGTCGGCATGTATCGCGCCGACCTCGTGGTAAGCCAGTGCATCATCGTCGAGTGCAAGTCGGTGGAACACCTCGTAGCCGCCCACGAGGCCCAGCTGATGAACTACCTGAAAGCGTCCGGCCTGGCCGTCGGCCTGCTGCTCAACTTCGGTCCCCGTCCGATGTTCAGGCGTATGGCACGCAGCCACTCTCCTGATCCGCCCTGATCCCGCCTTGATCTGCCCCGATCCGCGTCCCGGCCGTACTAGCCTGAGACACGCGCGGAAGCAAAGGCTCCACGCGTGAAGTCCGGGAACTTGATCGGCGCCGAGCCGCGCGCCAGCGACATCTCGGACAGGGGGAACG
>JAYEKC010000610.1:0-1559 GCA_034716715.1 Gemmatimonadota bacterium
CGAGCCGGGGCACGGCTTCGGCGAGGTGGATGACGAGATCATGGCGCTGGTGGAGGCGGGCGAGGAGCGCGTGGCGGTGCAGGTGGACGAATCGGGATGGCCCTATCACCGGCACATCGTGCACATCGACGACGTGGTGCGGGCCTTCGGGCGCATTCTCGGCAACCCGTCGGCGATAGGGGAGAGCTTCAACATCGCCGGGCCGGCGCCCTTCGACTACCGCGCCGCGGCCAACTACCTCTCCGAGCGCATCGGCGTGCCGACGGTGGACGTCGCGTGCCCGGGCTATCACTCGTTCGAGATCGACATCAACAAGGCCCGCTCGATGCTCGGGTGGGAGCCGGAGAATGACATCTACCGCATGATCGACCGCGCGCTGCAGTACCGGGAGCGCTCGAACTGAGGGGACGCGCGCGTGGCGGTGAAACCGAGGAAGGAGGAGTGCGATGCGCAAGTTCCATCACATCGGATTACCGACGGATGACAAGCAGCCGGGCGAGGTCTACGTTGAGGAGACGAAGGTCTGGGTGACGGACCCCGATGACCACCCGTACATGGTGGAGTTTCTGCGCTACGAGGATGACAGTCCGGTGACCGGCCCGCTGCGCGAGAAGCCGCACGTGTGCTTCGAGACCGATGACTACGAGCGCGAGATCCAGGGCCGGGAGGTCATCCTCGGCCCCTTCCGCCCCGATGACACGCGGTGGGTGGTCTTCGTGATGGAGGATGACTGCGTCTTCGAGTACATGCAGTACGATCAGCCGCGGTAGCGGCGGAACATGGTGTCCCGTGAGCTGAAGGAGTTACAGGGGCATGAAGTGGGAGAGGCTGAAAGCTACGCCGCACTACGGCAACGCCTACCGGGCACGCGTGCCGGGCGGCTGGCTGGTGCTGGCTGACACCTGGGCGCGTCACGAGGAGACGGCTGACAGCCGGCATTACGACTCCACGGGCGTCGGCATATGCTTCTATCCGGACCAGAATCACGAGTGGACGCTCGCGGATGAGACAGCGTCCGAGGAGGAGTGAGCATGTCGATCGAGGGCAAGGTCATTATCGTCACAGGGGGCACCTCCGGGATCGGCGAGGGCTGCACCCGGCACTTCGCCGAGCGGGGGGCCACGGTCGTCACCTCGTCGGTCCAGCGTGAGGCCGGCGAAAAGCTGCAGGAGGAGCTGCGCGAGGCCGGTCATGACGTCACCTTCGTCTACGCCGATATGCGCGAGGCAGAGGAGGTGGCGGGGTTGGTCGAGCGCACGCGACAGATGCACGGGCGGATCGACGGGGCGGTCTCCAACGCCGGCGTCTGGGTCGAGGGCACGGTGGAGGAGTTCACCGACGAGGCGTGGGACCTGATCATGGGCGTCAACGTGCGCGGCAACTTCCTGCTGGCGCAGAATCTGGTCCCGGTCTACCGCGAGCAGGGCGAGGGCGTGCTGGTCATCACCACCTCCACGGCGGCCTTCATCGGCTTCCCCGCGCACGCGCTCTACTGCGCCTCGAAGGCCGCGCTCGACGCGCTCATCCGCTGCCTGACCACCGACCATGCCGGATACATG
>JAYEKC010000611.1:0-1558 GCA_034716715.1 Gemmatimonadota bacterium
CGGCATCGAAGTCCGCCACCACGCCACCGTCCAGTGGCCGGACGACCTCCAGGTCGGAGACCTCGCGGTCGAGCATCCGCTTGGCCTCGGCGCCGTAGGCGATGGGCCGGCGGCGGTCGCCGTCGAAGGCGATGACCGTCGGCTCACGCACGACCAGCCCGGCGTCCTGTACGCTGATATGACACGATGCCGTGCCAAGGTCGATGGCGAGCTTCGTTTTCCACGGCAGCAGGCTCAGCATGACGCCGGTGGCCCTCGCGTCGATTGTCACGCACGCTGTTCACACACGCGCCTGAGTGTAGCACAGGGCCATCACGAACGCAACGAGCAGGCGTAACCGGGAGGAGCGCCGCCCGACCGCGGGGAAAGAGGGCCCATCGCGAACACGTGCCCGTCGCCCGGAGCACTGGAGGCAGAGACGATGGTCAGGATCGGCGTCATCGGCTGCGGCAACATCATGCGCAACGCGCACATCGGCCCCACGCTGGGCGCACACCCGGAGGTGGAGCTGACCGCATACTACGACGTGGACGAGGCCGCGTCGAGCGCGTTCGCGGAGGAGTTCGGCGGCGAGGCAGTGGACAGCGAGACAGAGGTCTGCGAGCGCTGCGACGCGGTGTACATCGCCGTCCCGCCCAACGCTCACGGCGCCGCCGAGCGCGCCTGCCTGCAGACGAGCACGCCCTTCTTCGTGGAGAAGCCGCTGGCACTGGACCTTGAGTTCGCGCGCGAGGTAGCAGCCGAGGTCAAGGCCCAGGGGCTGCTCACCATGGCCGGCTATCAGTGGCGGTACACCCCAGCGGGTCAGGCCTTCCGCGAGGCGCTGGAGGGCCGCACGCCGGCGCTGGTTAACATGTGGTGGTACCAGGGGACACCGCGCATCCCCTTCAACCGCTACCGCAGCAAGTCCGGCGGTCAGGTGGTCGAGCAGGTCACGCACATCGTGGACACGGTGCGCTACGCGGTCGGGGAGATCGAGCAGGTCTTTGGCTGGGCCCGCAACGTGGTGCACACCGACGAGGACGACTGGGACAATGATGACGTGGGCGCCGCCACGGTGCTGTTCGAGTCCGGCGCGGTGGGCACGATCACCAACTGCTACGCCCTCACCGGCGACGCGCCCGGCGGCAACGGCGCCGAGGTGCTCGCCCCCGACCGCCGCGTGCTCTGGCAGGGCAAGCGCGTGACCATCCGCACTGAGGATGGTGAAGAGCAGATCGGTCCATTCGAGGGCCGGCCGCATCAGTTCGAGGACCTGGCCTTCATCGACGCCGTCAGCACCGGTGACCCGTCCGGCATCCTGTCACCGTACACCGACAGCGTGAAGACGCTGGCGGTCACGCTGGCCTGTGCGGGCTCGGGTGAGAGTGGAGCGCCTGTCACGATCCCGGGGTAAGGGCCATGAACGGGTGGTCGTACGAGAGCTGGCGTCCCGGCGGGGAGCGAGCGCGGTTCGATGACATCACACTCGACTCGACGCTGCACTGCGGCAACGGCCATGACTTCGTCCGGGTCGCCGACGGGCACTACCGCTTCCGGGCGCGCACGGGGCTCGTCC
>JAYEKC010000612.1:0-7937 GCA_034716715.1 Gemmatimonadota bacterium
CGACATGCGTGGCACGGCGCGGGTTCACGGCCTGACGCCGCGCCGGGCGCCGGCGGGGCGGGGGGCGCGCGCCATGGCGTTCGCCTGGCCGACCGCCCTGTTGATCGTGGGCGCGTTCGCCGCGTGGGGATGGCTGCGGGCCGGGCCCGAGCCGATACCGTCGAGGCTCTCGATCCTGCGACCGTCGATCGGCAGCACGGGGAATCCACTGCGTTTGCTCGGCATTTCGCCGGACGGTCGCACGCTGCTGTACGACGACGTCGTCGACGGGCAGCCGCGGTTGATGCGCCACCGCCTCGAGGACGACGAAGGCGCGCCGCTGCCGGGAGTGCCGGGGGAGTTCGGCGCGCCCGTGATTTCGCCAGATGGGCGGGAATTCGTTGCGCTGAACGCGCTGCAGACGAAGATGTATCGCTTCCCGATCGACGGCGGCGAGGGGAAGCCGCTCCCGCTTGACGTCGCGTATTCGCAGCATCTGGCGTGGGCGAGCGATGGTACGCTCTGGGCGTCGACGTCCAGCGACACCAAGCGGGGGATCGCGCGCATCAGCCCCACGGGACAGGTGACGCACCCGCTTCCGCCCGAGCTGAGCGAGTACGCGGTGAACCAGGTGCTGCCCGGCGACCGGTATGCCCTTGTCGTGCGAAAGCCGAACGGGACGGCGTTTGGCCCGTCGTCCATCCTCGACCTCGAGACCGGCGCAACGGTCCCGTTATTGTCGGTCGATGTCGTCGACATGCGATACACCGAGGGCCTGCTCGTCTATGTGCTCGGCAACGGGACGATGGAGGCGGTGCGCTTCGACGTGCGTCGGAGGAAGACGGTCGGGACCGCCTTCACGATCGCGACGGATGTTGCCCTCGCGTCCGGGAGCGGATCCCAATGGGCGGTATCCGACAACGGCACGGTGGCGTATCTCCCGGCCGCCGGGGGCACGATCGTCGTCGTGGACCGCTCCGGCCTCGCGCGGCCGGTGACGAGCGAGGCCCACAACTATCACATTCCGCGGTTTTCGCGGGATGGCAGGCAGCTGCTGACCGACTTCACCACGGCCGAAGGGCGTGATGTCTGGCGCGTCGACCTCGCGAACGGCGCCATGACGCGCCTGACGTTCGACCGCGACGGCCACGACGCGGCGTGGGAGCCCGATGGACGTCATGTGACCTACGCGTCCGCCACGCGGGCCGGCGGCGCGCTCACGCTCTACCGGACAAGCCTGAGCCGCGCGTCGGAGGTCGATTCGGTCGTGTCGAATCGCGCCGTCGCATACACCGGGGTATGGCTCCGCGACGGGAGCGCCATCGTGACCGTCGGCAACAGCCTGCGCGGCGACTCGCGCAGCGACATCGCAGTGATCAGGAACGGGGGCCGCGGGCCGGTCGAGCCGCTGGTGGCCACGCGGTTCGAGGAAGCGTACCCGGAGGTCTCGCCCGACGGCCGCTGGCTCGCGTACACGTCGGACCAGAGCGGCACCGTCGAGGTGTACGTCCGTCCGCTCGATCGTGACGGTGAGGAGGTGCGCGTCTCCCTGGCCGGCGGATCGGAGCCCATGTGGGGGCCCGACGGCCGCGAACTGTTCTTTCGCTCAACCGGTGCAGGCAAGTCGATGCTGATCAGCGCATCGCTCGCGTTTGCGCCGACGCTCGCCGTGACGGCGCGCCGTGAACTCTTTGACGCCTCGGAGATGTCGACGGCCACGCCGCATTCCAACTACGACGTTTCGCCGGACGGCCGGATGTTCGCGATGGTGCGGCAGAATCCCTCCACGCGCATCACGGTCATCCAGAACCTGCCGGTCCTGTTCGCACAGCTGGAACGCGGCGGGCGCCGGTAGAGCAGGAGGCACGCCCGGGCGAGGCGTAGCGGTACGGTGGCCGGGGCCGCGTTGACGCGCTATTGTAGTCCCTTCTCTTTCGCCGCAGCGCCGCTGCTGACCTTGGATCTCCGCGAACAGCTCGAGGCAGTTGTCGGCGCGGCGTACGCCATCGACCGCGAGCTCACGCCCGGCGGCATGTCGCGCATCTTCGTGGCCGAGGATCGCAAGCTCGGCCGCAAGGTGGTGGTGAAGGTGCTTGCGCCCGAGATCGCGGGGTCCATCAGCGTCGATCGCTTCACGCGCGAGATCCAGCTCGCGGCGCGGCTTCAGCACCCGCACATCGTCCCGCTCCTCTCGGCGGGCGAGCTTCCCCCGGAGCGGAGCGGCGGGACAAGCCTCCCGTACTACACGATGCCGCTCATTCAGGGCGAGTCGCTGCGCACGCGCCTCGCGCGCGGGAAGGTGCCGCTCGCCGACGCGTCGCGCGTCACGCGCGAGGTGGCCGACGCGCTGGCCTACGCGCACGCCAATGGCGTGGTGCACCGCGACATCAAGCCGGAGAACATCCTGCTCTCGGGCGAGCACGCGCTGGTGCTGGACTTCGGGATCGCCAAGGCCCTCGACGCCTCGAAGACGCAGGACGGGAGCGCCATCACCGCGACGGGTGTGGCGATCGGAACGCCGGCCTACATGAGTCCCGAACAGGCGGCGGGCGACGCAGGGATCGACGCGCGGAGCGACGTGTACAGTCTCGCCGCCGTGCTCTACGAGATGCTCACGGGGCAGCCGCCGTTCACCGGGCCCACCGCCGCGGCGATCATCGCGAAGCGGTTCGTGGGCCCGCCGGCGCCGATTCGTACCGTGGACGCGAACATCCCATCGTCGATCGAGAAGGCGATCGAGCGAGCGATGGCCCCGGAGGTGGATCGCCGGTATTCCACGGCGACCGAGTTTCTGGGCGCGCTGCTGGAGCAGGCGGGTGAGCGCCCGCACGACGCGACCGCCGTGGAGCGATCCATTGCCGTGCTGCCGTTCGCGAACATGAGCGCAGACGCCGAAAGCGAGTACTTCAGCGACGGCATGACGGAGGAGATCATCAACGCACTCGCCAACCTGCCGGGGCTGCGGGTGGCCGCCCGGACGTCCAGCTTCGCGTTCAAGGGCAAGCACATGGACCTCCGCACCGTGGCCGGGCAACTGGGCGTGAAGACGCTGCTGGAAGGCAGCGTGCGCCGCGCGGGTGATCGCCTCCGCATCACGGCCCAGCTCATCAACGCGGCCGACGGATACCACATCTGGAGCCAGCGGTTTGATCGCCAACTTGAGGACGTGTTCGCAATTCAGGACGAGATTGCACGCGCGATCGCCGACCAGCTCGAGGTCAAGTTGCTCGCGGGCCACGACAGCCTGGTGCGGCCGGGCACGAGGAGCATCGAGGCCTACGATCTCTATCTCAAGGGACGGTATCACTGGACCCGGCGTGGCGGCGGCCTTCGGCAGGCGGTGGACTACTTCAACCAGGCCATCGCGGCGGACAGCGAGTTTGCCAGTGCGTACGCGGGCCTGGCCGACGCCGAGACGCTCCTGCTGGTGTGGGGCTATGTGAACGGTCGTGATTACGAGGAGCGCGCCCATCGGGCCGTCGAGCGCGCCATGGCGCTGGGGGCGTCGCACGCCGAGCCCCACTTCTCGCTCGCGATGTACCACTATTGGGTGGGGTCCGACCCGGTCGCGGCCGAGCGCGAGTTCATGCGGGCCGCGGAGCTCAACCCGTCCTGGGCCGTGCCGCCGGTCTATTGCGGTGTGGTGCTTGCGGTGATGGGCCGGGGCGCCGAAGCGCGGGAGTTGATCGAGCGAGGCCGTCAACTCGAGCCGCTCTCGGCGCTCGTGCAGGCGCTCGGCGCTGCCGCCTACGCCGGCATGGGGGATGCCCAATCCGTGGCGGAGTGCGCGGACCGCGCCATGGAGTGCAATCCGGCATCACCCCTGAGCCAGTGGGTGCACGGGATAGCACTTCGACTTCGAGGCGATCTTGACGGCGCGGTGGAGGCACTGGAGCGCGGCGTGGACTCGTCGGCCCGTTCTCCGTTCCTGCTGGTTCCGCTTGGAATCGTCCTCGCCGAAACCGGCCAGCGAGAGAGCGCGCGCGCGCTGTGGGAAGAGCTGCGAAATCGCGACGTCCATCCGTGGACGTCGGCCACGCTGCAGTGGCACATCGGCGACACGGCCGGCGCGATCGCGGAGTTCGAGCGTGGCGTGGCCGCGCCGAAGGGCGGCCGCGCGGTGTGTCTGATCCCCCCGTTTCCGGGCTCGGAAGAGCTGCGGCGCCATCCGGGATGGCAGGCGGCTCTCAACCGGGCGGGACTCGGCGCGATTGCGCAAACCTGGCGCTCGCCTTCGCCTCCCGCGTAGCCGTGGACACACGCACGCGCCTGCATACCGCCCTCGCGGGCCGCTACCGCATCGAGCGCGAGCTCGGCGCCGGGGGCATGGCCACGGTCTATCTCGCCTTCGACGAAAAGCACGACCGCAAGGTTGCGATCAAGGTCCTGAAACCCGAGCTCGCCGCAGTGCTCGGTGCCGAGCGATTCGTGGTGGAAATCAAGACCACGGCGGCATTGCAGCACCCGCACATCCTGCCGCTCTTCGATTCGGGCACGGCCGACGGCTTCCTGTTCTACGTGATGCCGTTCATCGAGGGGGAGACCATCCGCGACAAACTGAACCGGGAGCGGCAGTTCGGGGTGGACGAGGCGGTGCGGATCGCGCGCGAGGTGGCCGACGCGCTGGACTACGCGCACCGGCACGGGGTGATCCACCGGGACATCAAGCCGGAGAACATCCTCCTGCACGACGGGCGCGCGATGGTGATGGACTTCGGCATCGCGCTGGCCGTCTCAGCCGCCGCCGGCGGCCGGATGACCGAGACGGGGCTCAGCCTCGGCACACCGCACTACATGAGCCCGGAGCAGGCGACCGCCGAGAAGGAGATCACGCCCCGGAGCGATGTCTACTCGCTCGCGAGCGTGCTGTACGAGATGCTGGCGGGCGAGCCGCCGCACACGGGCGGCACCGCGCAAGCCGTGATCATGAAGATCATCACCGACGTGGCCCGGCCAGTCACGGACTTGCGGCGGAACGTTCCCGCCAACGTGGCCGCCGCGATGGGGAAGGCGCTGGAGAAGCTCCCGGCGGATCGCTTTGCCACCGCACGGGAGTTCGCCGACGCTCTTGCGACGCCGCAGTTCACGCACGGCACCATGGCGATGACGAGCGCCATCCCGGGTTTCCGGACGCCGGGGCGCAAGACGGTGGTTCTCGCCGCGATGGTCGCGCTTGCCGGCGTGTCGATCGGCGTGTGGGGATGGATGCGCAGCGCCGGCACCGGCGACACGCCGGTCGTGGCGCTCACCCTCGAGTTGCCGAACGCCCGGCCCGACGTGGCACGGTTCGCGGTGTCGTTCGACGGCGCGCGGTACGCGTTCGAGAACGACGAGGGCCTCGTCGTTCGGGATTCGGGGCAGCGGGAATACCGGACGCTGCCGGGTACGGCGGGCGCCGAGTCGCCCTCGTTCTCCCCGGACGGTCAGTGGCTCGCCTTCCACGTGCGAGGCCACCTGAGAAAGATCCCCGTCGCCGGTGGAGCAAGCATCGGAATAGTACCGAACGACTCCCTGCTTGCCGGCCGCGTGCGCTGGGGCCAGGACGGCAGCATCGTCTTCGAGAGCGGCAACCGTATCTACGTCGTGTCGCCCGCGGGGGCGATACGCCTGCTCGCGAAGGCCGAACGCGGCGAGTCGCCGCGGCTCACGCCGGACGGCCGCGGCGTGCTCTACCTCGACACACGCCAAGGATCCCGGTTGATGTACTACGACCTGGCCGCGGACACGGCGTTCACCGTGCTCGAGGAATCGAGCGAGGCGATGTATGTCCCGACGGGGCACCTCCTGTATACGGCAACCAGCGGCGGGCTCTTCGCCGTGCGATTCGACCTGAAGAGCCACGCCACGTCGGGCTCACCCGTTCCGGTCGTCGCGGACATCACCCCCGACGGGGGGATCTCCCCGTTCGACGTTACCGCGAATGGTACCCTCGTGTACCGCGCCGGCGTGGAAGCCGAATACCGGATCGTCGTCCGCGACCCGGGGGGGCGGCTGGACACGATTCCAATGGCGCCGAAGGTCATTGCGTACGTCCGCGCGTCGCCCGATGGCCGCACCCTCGCACTCACGGTTGGATCCGCACGCGGCACGAATCGCCACACGGCGCTGTACGACCTCGCACTCGGGGCGCTGACGCGCTTCACGCAGGACGGTGGCGGCCATTCGCCGGTCTGGTCGCCGGACGGAACGCGCCTGGCCTTCACTGCCGACCTGCCCGGCGGTGACGCCGAAGATGTCTTCGTCCAACCCGTCGACCGGAGCACGCCGGCGGTGCGCCTGTTCGCGGAGCCGAACGACCAGCACGCCAGTGCGTGGCCCGTGGATACCATCTTGGCGTTCTCGTCGCAGAGCGCGCCGGGCGGCAGGCTGGGCGCGACCTCAACCGCCGCCGGGGGAGCGGTTGCGACGGTGGGCCTCGCCAATCCCGCCAGGCCGGGCACCGCGCCGCGACCGTATCTTGCCGCTGAATGGGGCCAGCTGGACGCCGCGGTGTCTCCCGACGGAAAATGGGCGGCCTTCACGTCGCTCGAGACGGGGACCCCGGAGGTGTTCGTGCGCCCGTTCCCGAATCCCGCGAGCGGCGGCCTGGTGAAGGTGTCGTCCGGCGGCGGGCAACGCGCGCGCTGGGCGGGCGACGGCCGGGCGATCTACTACCAGGCACTCGATGGACGGACCATCAAGGCCGCGCGCGTCACGACCGGCGCCACGGTTTCGGTCGGAGCGACTGACGTGATCATGACCGTGCCGGCGCTGGGCAGCGCCTGGGACGTGGACCGGAAGACGGGGAAGATCTATGCGACGCAGTCCGTAGGCGGTGACGCCGTGCGGATCGTCGTCATCCAGAACTGGATGAGCGCCTTCCGGCGATCGGGCGGTTCGCGCTAAGCCTGGCGCGGTCCGCGCCTGCGCGGAGCCGAAGTCCGATGTTCAGGCGCCGAGGATTTCTTCGAGCGCGAGTCGTGTCTTCACGGGGACGTCGGCTGCGTCGAAGTACTTCGTCACGATGTCGAGCGCGTCGGCGGTGCGGGTGACGTTCAGGTAGCGCAGCAGGTAGCGAACGTCGTCGAGGTCGTGAAACTCCTCGCCAATCCGCAGGGCGACGCACTTCATCGCCAGCAGGTACGCTGGCTGCGCGACGAACACGGAGAGGTGCGAGAGTTCGAGGAAGGGGTCGAACGCACCGCGCGCATCCAGGAATCCCTTCACCGCGTCGTTGAGCCAGTGTTCGGCGAGCCCCTCTCGCGCCGCGACCCGCGCCGCCGCGGCGCGCAGCGGAGCCGTGGGCCGAAAGAGCGCGTCCACGTCGCGCGTCGAGTCACGGGCGCCGAGCGCGAGGCACATCACCGCCCCGCCGACGAGCTGCAGTTCCGCGCGCGTGTCGGAGGTCGCGAGCTCGGCGTTGAGCACGCCGAGCAGGCGGAGGATGTCAGCCTTCGCCAGCGGCGCGCTTGCCCCCATGCTAGACGCGGTCTCCGATCGTGGCATCCACGAAGATGTTCCGGCGCCGGAAGGGAGCCGGCGAGGCCGCGAGCAGGTGCGGGCGGAGGCGCGTGAGTGACGTGCCGAACCACGGCTCGTCGAGCGGGGGCACGCCGGCCGTCCATTCGGGAGGCGCCACGCCCTTCCGGTGCGCGGCCATCTCGACCATCGCCGCCACGTAGTTGGCCGTGCGCGCCGGGAGCGGCGCGACGTCCGCATGCGCTACGGCGTCGGCAAACGTCGCCGGCGCGCACGTCTCCAGGAAATCGTTCAGCTCGGCGAGCACGAATCGCGCCCGCTCCTCGTTGCGCAGCGCGCGCAGCAGGTCGGCAAATCGCGCCGACTCGGGGGGCAGCGCGCGCGACAGCACGAAGGCCGACACGTCCAGGCCCGCGAGGGCGGCCCGCTGCTTGAGCGCCGACTTCTGCCGCGGGGTCACGCGGATCTGGAGTTGGGAGGACTTGGCGGTCATGACGGCA
>JAYEKC010000613.1:0-7893 GCA_034716715.1 Gemmatimonadota bacterium
CAGCCGCGCCTGGCCAAGCGCCGTGCGGGCCTGCAGGACGTCGGCGATCGTGGCCAGCCCCACGTCGTGTCGCTGCTCCGCGGCGGCGAGGTTGGCGGTGGCCGTCGCGACGGTGGCGCGCGACGCGTCGCGAAGCCCGAGGGTCGCCTGGTAGTTGAATTACGCGAGCTCCCCCGGGAGGGCCACGTTCTGGAGCGTCGCGTTGTGCGTGAAGTCGGCCGCGAACAGGGCTTCGTGGGCAGCGGCCATCGCGCCGCCCCGTGCCCCGAAGTCGAACAGGACGTACTGCAACTGGGCCGACATCGTCGTGGACGTGCGGTCGGACGGGATGCGCGCCGGGTTCTGCGATACGCTGCGCACCGGGCCGCCCGAGACCGACCCGTCGAGCGACGGCAGCAGCCGGCCGCGCGCCGACGCGTACACCGCGGCAGCCGCGCGCGCCTGCGTCCAGCTGACGCGCGTCTGCGGGTTGTTGGCGAGCGCGAGGTCCACCGCGTCGGCAATGGTGAGCGCCTGCAGGTGCGCCGCAGCAGTGGACGCAATTGCGCCACCGGCGCCGCTGGTGGCCCCGTACGTCGCCGGCCGTCGTGCCGCGCCCGGCGCCCCGGGCCACGCGGACGCTGGACCGGCCGAGGTGGCTGGCGCCCCACCGACTGTCGCCGGCGGGGCACACGCTGCCGCGGACACCACGATGAGCCCCACACCCCCCAACAGCGCCGCCGACCAGCTTTGCGCCGGCGTTACGTCGCTTGACACCACGTGTTCCTCAGGCAACGCATGGCACCGCGGACGACACGTCGCCGGGGGCCTCTGCGTCAACGGTTTCTTGGGGGGTTACGGATAATACGCGACCCGCCGCACCAGCGCTGGCGTGGGTCCGCGCCGCGGCAAGAGTGGACGAGGCCCGCCTCCGGCCGGCATTATTCGCCAATGGCCAACCGCCTTTCGAGGACGTTGAACGCGACCGGAGTCGCCGACGCACTCGCGGCGTCGCCGTCGCCGGGGGTGCCGCGCTCGTTGCGCCTGCCGCGCGCCATGCTGCTGGGGCTGACGATCCTCTACCTCGCGCTGGGCGAGTTCTTCGTCGTGCGCTTGGCCGAGTCATCGCGGTCAACCGCAGCCGACGAACTGGAGTCGCGGGTCACGGCGGTCATCGGCGTGCTCGACCGCGCGGCGGATCGCGACAAATCGGTCGCAGCGGTTGCGGCCGCGCTCGACGAGGTGTCGGCGGCCATTCGCACGCCCGGCGCCGCCACGGCCGCGGCGCTGCGTCGCCGGCTCGATCCGCTGCTCGCGGCCAATCGCTTCGACGGGTTCGTCCTCGTGGACCGCGCCGGCCGCGTCGTACGGGTGCCCGGCGACGATCCCGCCACGGTGGCCACGCTGGTCCGCCTTCGCGGCTTTGGCCGCCTGTCGACGTCGGAGCGCACGGTGATTTCTCCCGTGGAGGCGTCCGCCACCCCGGTCGCCGACCTCGACGGCGCGGTTCGCGACAGCGTGCCACTGCTGTTCGTCGCCGGCAATGCGCCGGCCGGCGCCATCGTCCTGCGGGCGATCGCTGCCAGCCGGATTGACCCCATCCTCAGGAGCAGCCGCACGGGCCGCACCGGCGACGCCATCGCCTTCAGGCGCGACGGCCTCGCGGTGTCGAGCACCCGGTTCGACGATGCGCTGGCGGCGTCCGGCGCCATCCCCTCGGGCCGTTCCGCGAGCCTCCAGTTCCGGCTGGCTGACCCGGACAGCGCCACCAGCGCAGGGACGCGCGTGGGGCGCGTCCTCACGGCCGCGGTCGCCGCCGCCATCCGCGGCGAAACCGGCTCGGACGTGTCGGGCTACCGGAACGCCCGCGGCGCCGACGTCGTCGGGGCATGGGGCTGGAGCGTGCCCATGGGCCTTGGCGTCGTCCTCGAGGTGGACGAGGCGGAGGCCCTGCAGCAGTACTTCGTCCTGCGGCGGATCTACTGGGCGCTCGGCATCGGCATCATCTTCGCCAACACCGCCGCGTGGCGCGGGCTGCGCACGGCCCGCCGCCTGCGCCAGCAGCGCAAGGCCGCTGAGCAGAACCTCCTCGAGCGCGACCGCACGCTGAACGCCATCATCGACTCGTCGCCCAACGCCGTCGTTGTGCTCGACGCCGAGGGTCACGTCGTCCGCAACAACGACGCCGCCGAGCGCCTGTTCAACCGCCAGTCGTTCAACGTGCTGGGGCAGCCGATCGGGTTGTTCCTCCACACGGGCGCCACGTTCGACCCTGCCAGCGTCCCGGAGTTCCTCGGGACCGCGGCGAAGGCTGCCGAAGCGATCCGGGCCAACGGCAGTCGGTACCCGGTGGAAGTGCGCTGGTCGGCGTTCGAGGTGGACGGCCAGCAGCTGTACACGGTGATCCTGATCGACATCACGGAACGCAAGGAGACCGAGCGTGCCTTGATCCGCGCCAAGGATGACGCCGAGGCGGCCGCGCGGGCCAAGAGCGAGTTCCTGGCGATGATGTCGCACGAGATCCGCACGCCGATGAACGGCGTGCTCGGGATGACGAGCCTGCTCGCCGACACGTCGCTCACGGCCGAGCAGCGCCAGTTCGTGGACGCCACGCGCCGCTCGGCCGACCTGCTGATGAGTGTGATCAACGACATCCTCGACTTCTCGAAGGTCGAGGCCGGCAAGATGTCGATCGAGCCCATCCCGTTCGACATCCACGCCGCCATCAGCGAAGTGGCCGAGCTGCTCGTGCCGCGGGCGATCGAGAAACAGGTGGAACTCGTGATCCGCGTGCACCCCGACACGCCCAACCGCGTGATCGGCGATTCGGGTCGCATCCGGCAGGTGCTGCTCAACCTCGCGGGAAACGCCCTCAAGTTCACCGAGAAGGGCCACGTGCTGGTGAGCGTGGAGGGCGGGCGGAAATCTGCCGACGAGGCGTCCTTTCGCTTCGACGTGAGCGACACGGGCATCGGCATCCCCGCCGCCGTGCTCCCCACGCTGTTCAGCCCGTTCATGCAGGCCGACGCGTCCACCACGCGGCGGTTCGGCGGCACCGGCCTCGGCCTGTCCATCAGCAAGCGCCTCGTCGAGCTCATGGGCGGCGAGATCGGGGTCCGGAGCACCGAGGGAGTCGGGTCCACGTTCTGGTTCACCATCGCCCTGCCCCTCGACAACAGTCCGCTGCCCCAGCAGCACCCGCCCGTCGCCCTGGGCGGCGTGCGGATCCTCGTCGTGGACGACATCGAGGTCAACGTCCGGCTGCTCACGGAATGGCTGCGCAGCTGGCGCATGCGCGTGGAGAGCGCCCCGGGTGGTGAGCGCGCGCTGAAGATGATGCGCGACGCGGACGAGCGCGGCGACCCGTTCCGGATCGCCATCCTCGACTACCTCATGCCCCTGATGGACGGTGAAATGCTGGGGCGCGCCATCCGCGCGGATGCGCGGCTCACCTCATGCCGGCTCATCCTCGCGACGTCGGCCGCCCAGCGCGGCGACGCCGACCGATTCCACGCCGCCGGTTTCGACGCGTACCTCACCAAGCCGTTTCGCCCGAGCGTCGTGGCCGCCGCGTGCGAAGCCGTGCTCGGCCGCGAAGCCGACGCGTGGACGCGCGAGCCCATCATCACGCGCCACTCGCTCATCGAGCGCGGCAACCGGCTCACGTCGCCCACCGGCCAGCCCGCCGTCGAGCCGCCCACCTCGCGTGCCACCGAACGCATGGCGTCCGTCCGGGTGCTCCTCGCGGAGGACAACCCCGTGAACCAACTCGTCGCCATGCGCATGCTGGAGCGGCTGAACTGCCGCATCGACGTCGCGGGCGACGGCGACGAGGCGGTTCGCATGGCGGCGCAGTTCCCCTACGACGTCGTGTTCATGGACGTCCAGATGCCGAACGTGGACGGAATCGAGGCGACCCGCCGCATCCGCGCCGCCGAGACCGACGATGGCGGTCAGCCCCGCGTCCACATCATCGCCATGACGGCCAACGCGATGCAGGGCGACCGCGAGCGGTGCCTCGAGGCCGGGATGGATGACTACGTCGCCAAGCCCGTCACGCCGGACGCGCTCAAGCAGGCCCTCGAACGGAGTCCGTCCCACGGGTCGCGATCTGCGTCCGCACCTGCTCGGCCAGGTCCTCCAGCGCCGTAAGCTCGAAGGGTTTCTCGAGCACCGGCACCGACACGCCCGACAGGAACCCCGACACGTCCGGCGCCGACGTGTCGCCCGTCGAGAGGATGAACCGGTCGGCGAGGGCCGGCGCCGCCGAGCGCATCCGGTCGTATACGTCCATGCCGCTCACGCCCGCCATCTTCAGGTCGCAAAGGACCACGTCGTAGATGCGCTGCGCCTCCGGCCGCAGCAGGCGGGCGAGCGCGTCGGCCCCGTCGGGCGACTCCTCCACGACCCACGCCTTGCGCGTGAAATACCGCCGCAGCCCCTGCCGGATCGCCGATTCGTCGTCGATGATCAGGATCGTCCGCTTGCGTTCGGGCATCGGCCGCGGCTGCGAGGCGGGTTCGGACACGGGGGGGCGCGGGGCGTCGGCGCGGGGCATCGGCACGGCGTGCTCGCCCGAGTGCCGGCCGTCGGGCCCCGCAAGCGAAGCATCGGACAGGGGGAGCCGCATGGTGAACCGCGCGCCGCCGCCCACGTCGGCCGCGCGGTTCTGCACGGTGAGCGTTCCGCCGTGGGCGTGCACGATGCCCAGCGACACGGACAGGCCGAGGCCCACGCCATGCCCCGTGGGCTTCGTGGTGAAGAAGGGTTCGAAGATCTTCGCCGCCACGTCGGGCGGCACGCCCGGGCCGTTGTCCTCCACGCTCACCTCGAAGGCGTCGGACCGAAGGCGACTCGTGAGCCGGACGCTGCCGCCCGAACCGGCCGCATGCGCCGCGTTCGTGATGAGGTTGGTCACCACCTGCTCGAACCCGGTTCGGTCGAGCGGGATGGCCGGCACGTCGGCCGCCAGGTCCACCGCGAAGTGCACGCCCTGCGACGCGAGGCCCGGGCGCATGGCGCGCGCCACGGTGTCGAGCACGGGCACCGGCGCCACGGGGACCCGCGGGCGCGTCACGTCGCGGCGGGCGTATGTCAGCAGGTCGCGCACGATCGTCCGCGAGCGGAGGGCCTGTGCCTGGATGATCTCGAGCCCCAGGCGCTCCTCCGGGGTTCGCGCGTCGGCCAGCAGGTCCTCGGTGAAATTGAGGATCGCCGCGAGCGGATTGTTGAGTTCGTGCGCCACGCCCGAGACCAGCTTGCCGAGCGAATCGACGCGGTCGGCGTCCGCGACGCGTCGGCGGAGCTCCTCGCGTTCCTCCTCGGCGCGGGCCAGGTCCGTTTCGTCCACCCAGAAGGCCGCCCCGCCCGCCACAACCCCGGCCGCGTCACGCAGCGGCACGAGGTGCGTGCGCATCCGCCGCTCGCCGGCCGGATGCGGGGCGCGCCAGGCGATGGTCACCCGCTCGCCGCGCAGGACGCGCTCCTCGGCGCGCTCGTGCTGGTCGATGAGGTCGCGCTGGGCCGTGAGGTCGTACACGCTCAGGCCCACCGTCGCCGTCCCCGCCGACGCGCGTGTCCGCGCCCACTCGCCCAGCGCCGACGTCACGCGCAGGTCGCGGTCGAAGGTCACGAACCCGGCGCCAAGGGCGTCGAGCACGAACGCGAACCGCTCGTCGCGCTCCCGAAGTTCCGCGTGCTGCCGGTGGGCGTCGGTCACGTCGCGCGCGATCACGACGGTGGCGGGCTTGCCGTCGAGCGCCAACGGAAACGCCGACGTGTGCAACCAGCGTTCCTCGCCGCCCTTCCGCAGGTAGCGCACCGTAAGCCGCACGGACTCCCCCGCCAGCGTCCGCTCGAACGCCGACCGGACCGCCGGCCAATCCTCCGCCGGGAAGAACGACGCGTTCGGCAGGCTCTTGATTTCCTCCCATGTGTACCCGGACTGCGTCACCGCGGCGGCGTTCACGTCGAGAAACTGGCCGCTCGCGTCGAACGTCATCACCATGTCGGAGGCCGACTGGACCAGCGTGACGTAGCGCAGCTCGGCGTCGCGAATGGACTTGATCAGCAGCCGCTGGATACGCATGAGGAGCAGCACCATCCCCAGCGCCGACGCGACCCCCGCCACCACGAACAGGACGTTGCCGCGCACCGGCGGCATGCTGATCGGCGAATCGACGATGCGCGGGCCGTACACCGTGAGCAGCAGCAGGCCCGTGTACACCACCACGATCAGCGCCGCGATCGAGACGGCCCACCGGCGCGAGAGCGTTGCGGCCGCCACGAGGCCCATGTAGGCGAAGAACACGGCGCCCATGTACTGCGCCGCGTCGAGGAAGAAGTACGTGCCGGCCAGGAAGAGCACGTCTGCCACGATCGTCCACGCGTACCTGCGCAGGCGGCGCTCGTAGGTGACGGGCCGGAGGGCCCAACGCGCCAGCCACGCGTTCGCCGCGATCCATGAGGCCATGACCACGTACACGCGCCAGTCCACGCGGCCGCCGGCAACGTGCGCCCCGGCGATCACCAGGGCGGCGATCAGCAGCGAAATGGTGTGCCGCCAGCCCGAGCCACTGACCCACCCCGCGATCGACGGAGCGACATGGCCCGGATACGAACCTGTGACCGTTGGGGGAGTGTCGGGCGGCGTCACGTCCTCAACATACGCGCCGTCGCCGCCGACCGTTCGACCGGGTCCAGCCAGCTACCGGCTGTGCGTATGCATCAGGTCCACGAGCTCATCGTACATCGCCTCCGCCTCGGCGTCGCCGGCGCGGATGGCAGTGGCCGCGCAGTGGCGGAGGTGGTTGCGGAGCAGTTCCCGCGCCACGCCCCGCAGCGCTTCGTGTACGGACGATACCTGGGTGAGGATGTCGGCGCAGTACCGGTCCTCCGAGACCATCTTCTGCAGACCGCGTACCTGGCCCTCGATCCGCCGCAGCCGCTTGAGGTTGCGGTCGCGGATGGCCGGGTCCACACCCACGGCCCTCCCTCCCGGACCTGGCGCGTCGCGGCCGCACCCGCAGGCCGCGTCCGGAACACCAGGGTGGCCCGCCGGCGCCGCCCGAGTCCCCTTGCCGCCGCGCGGGCTCACGCGATCCTCGCGCCGCGCAGCCGCAGGCTGTTGGTCACCACGCTTACGGAGCTGAATGCCATGGCCGCGCTCGCCAGGATGGGGCTGAGCATCACGCCGAAGGCCGGGTACAGTGCGCCGGCAGCCACCGGGATGCCCACCACGTTGTAGATGAACGCCCAGAACAGGTTTTGTTTCGTGGTGCGCATGGTCCGGCGGGAGAGCTCGATCGCGCGCGCCACGCCATGCAGGTCGCCGCGCATGAGCACCACGTCTCCCGCCTCCGCCGCGATGTCTGTGCCAGTGCCCACGGCGATCCCCACGTCGGCCTGCGCCAGCGCCGGGGCGTCGTTCACCCCGTCGCCCACCATGGCCACCACCGCTCCGCCCGTCTGGAGCCGGCGCACCTCGTCCACCTTGCCCGCCGGAAGCACCCCGGCCACCACACGGGCGATGCCCGCCCGCGCCGCCACCGCGCGCGCCGTGCGCTCGTTGTCGCCGGTGAGCATCACCACGTCGAGGCCCGCCGAGCGCAGGCGCGCCACCGCCGCGGGCGAGGTTTCCCGCACCGGGTCGGCCACCGCCACGAGGCCCGCCAGGGCCCCGTCCACCGCCACGTGCACCACCGTCTTGCCCTCTGCGGCCAGCCGTTCCGCGTCCGCCGCCACGGGCCCGACGTCGATGGCCCACTCCTGCATCAGCGCCTCGTTCCCCGCCACCACGCCCACGCCGCCCACGAGGAGCCCCACGCCCGAGAGCGCAATGCCCACGAGGAAGATCGCGCCGAAGAGCTGGTCGAACACCTCCAGCATGCGCTCCTGGCCCACGAGCGCGAAGTT
>JAYEKC010000614.1:0-1543 GCA_034716715.1 Gemmatimonadota bacterium
CTCGGTGATTACCTCAAAGTCCTCTTTCTGGGGAGTAGACAGATCGAATGTCCGGCTAAGAGAGAACATTCGCATTTTCACAGATGTAAGTGGATTTCGAATACTATGGGCCATGCCGGCGGCCAGGGCCACGGCCTCACGCGCTTGCCCCAGGTGGGCGGCGCCGGCTCCTGCATCGCGCGGTCCACCGGATGCGCCTGCAGCTGGCGCAGGGCCTCCTGCACCGCCCGCTCGAGCTGCGGGTCGCGCCCGGCGGCGACGTCCTTCGGCCAGTTCTCCACGTCGATGTCCGGCGGCGTGCCCTCGTTCTCGACGTGCCACTTGTCGTCGCGGCCGAAGAAGCCGCCGCGCGGCGCGATCATCGAGCCGCCGTCGATGAACGGCGGCGTGTCGGCCGTGTGCACGAGGCCGCCCCACGTGCGCTTGCCCACGAGCGTGCCGATCTTCCGGTACTTGAACATCCACGGCATCAGGTCGCCGCCGGAGCCGGCCATTTCGTTGATGATCATCACCTTCGGCCCCCAGATGCCGGCCGAGGGCGACGTGAACGGCACGCGGTCGCCGGCGACGTTGTTGAAGTAGCCGTCGAAGTCGCGCTGCAGCACGTCGATGATGTAGTCGGCCGCCTGGCCGCCGCCGTTGTACCGCTCGTCGATGATCGCGCCCTTCCGGTCCTGCTGCGCGAAGTAGTACCGGTTGAACGACGTGTAGCCGGGCCCGCCGGTGTTGGGCAGGTACACGTACGCGAGCTGGCCCCGCGAGAGCGAGTCCACCACGCGGCGGTTGTGCTCTATCCACGCCCGCGAGCGGAGCCCCTGGTCGCTCGGGATCGCGACCACGGTTACGTGGCGCGCCCCAACGGTTGTCGGCGCCGCGTTCAGGGTGAGCACCACCTGCTTGTTGGCCATGCCGTCGAGCAGGCGGTTGATGTCGTCGGTGCCCGCAAGGTCCTCGCCGTTCACCGCGAGCACGTAGTCACCCACGCGCACGTCGAGCCCGGGCTGCGCGAGGGGCGCGCGCAGGTCGGGGTTCCAGCTCTCGCCATCGTAGATCCGCGTGATGCGGTACCGCCCGTTCTCGATGGCGAAGTCCGCGCCGAGCTGCCCGCCGGTGGCCTGCGGCACCTCCGGCATGTCGCCGCCGCGCACGTACGAGTGCCCGATGGCGATCTCGGCGCCCATCATGTCGATGAGGTAGTTGAGGTCGGCGCGGTGGCGCACGTAGGGCAGGAGCTGCGAGTATTCCTGCCGCATCTTCGGCCAGTCGGAGCCGTGCGTGTTGGGTACGTAGAGATAGTCGCGCTGGTTGCGCCAGCCTTCGTTGAAGATTTGCGCAAACTCGGCTTTCGGGTCGATGAACGCGCGCAGCGTGGCGTCGATGCGCCCTGCGCCGGGCTGCGGCGGCTGGCGGTCGGCGTCCACGATGAACAGGTTGGCGCCGCCGCCCGCGCCGCCACGCCCGCCGCCGCCGCCACCCGTGCGGTACAGCAACTTGTGCCCGTCGAGGCTCACGTCGTAGTCAGCCACGCCCGTGGCGAATGGCG
>JAYEKC010000615.1:0-1539 GCA_034716715.1 Gemmatimonadota bacterium
CCGGCCGCCGGCTTCGCCGCGCTGGCCGGGTTCGTGGACGACTCGCTGCACGGCGGCCCGCTCGCCGGCGCGTCCGTCGTGGTGCTCGGCACGCAGCGCGCGGCCGTCACCGACGCCGGCGGCATCTTCCGCATCGACAGCATCCCGCCCGGGGAGATCCAGATCCTGGTGCGGCATCCCGCGCTCGACTCGCTGCTCATCACGGTGACGTCGGCGAAGTTCACGGTGGTGGCCGACCGGCTCGACGAAGTCGCCATCAGCACGCCCACCGTGGCCCGGTTCCGCACGGGGTTTTGCCCGCGCGGCGGCGTGCAACTCGGCCCGGCGATGATCGCGGGCCGCGTGGACGAGGCCGACTCCGGGGCGCCGCTCGCCAATGCCGTGGTGTCGTTCGTGTACACCGACGGCGGGCTGTCGAGCTCGCCGCGGCTGCGCACCACGCGGACGAACGCGAACGGGTTCTACGCGCTCTGCGGCCTGCCCGAGAACGTCGAGGGCACGATTCAGGCCGCCGTCGGCGCGCACGCGAGCGCCGAGGTGCCGGCCGACACGAAGGCCCGCGTGCTCACCACGGCGGGCTTCCTCGTTTCGATGGACGGCGACTCGCTGGGCACCGGCACGGCCGTGCTCACGGGACGCATCACGGACGTGGCGGGCCGCCCGGTGGCCGACGCACAGGTCGCCGTGGAAGGCGGCCGCGGCGTGGCCCGCACGCGCGAGGACGGCACGTTCACGCTCGGCGCGCTGCCCTCCGGCACCACCAACGCCTCCATCCGGCGGATCGGCTTCGCCCAGGCCATGCGCACGGTCCATCTTCGCAAGTCCGAGGCGGCGACGCTCAACGTCGCGCTCGCAGCGGGCACGAGGGTGCTGGCGCCCGTCACGGTGACGGCGTCGGCGGACAAGGCGCTCGACAAGCTGGGCTTCACCGAGCGGCTGAAGATGGGGTCGCCGGCCAACTTCATGACGCCCGACCAGATCGCCAAGCGCGAAAACGTGGCGCAGCTCACGGACCTGTTCCGCATCATCCCCGGATTCATCGTCCAGCGGGCGGGCGACAACCGGTCCATCCTGGCGTCGTCGCGGTCGGTGAACGGCGGCCAGCAGGGCTGCGTGAACATCTTCGTGGACCGGATGCCGTACCAGCAGCTGACCCCGGGCGACCTCGACGCGGCGTTCCCGGTGAACATGATCGGCGCGATCGAATCGTACCCGTCGGGCGCCACCACGCCCGCTGAATTCCGGATGACCGGGCAGAACTGCGCCACGGTCGTGATCTGGACCAAGATGAAGATCAGCCGGTAGCCTGCCGGGTTCAACAAACCGCCCGGCAAAGGGGTACTCTACATAGTTGGAGCGCCAGCGCGGGCCCGTACCTGAACGCGGAGCCCTGTCCGTCGTCTCACTCCGCACCAGGGGCCGGAATTCGTCATTCATGGGCGCGCTGTTCGAATTCCTCTTCAAGTACCGCCCGGCGGTGTTCGAGCAGGGGGACTTTGCGTTCGGCGCGCCCGTGTCGGTGATGGTCGTCGTGCTGCT
>JAYEKC010000616.1:0-1536 GCA_034716715.1 Gemmatimonadota bacterium
CGGGCGCGTCGGCACTCGTCGACGCGCCCGCGCTTTCGTCGTTCACCATGACGCGCACCTCGCACCTTCGCATCGTTGCGGCGCTGAGCCTGGCCGCACTGCCGACCCGCGCGCAACCGCCGGCCACCCGGTCGGCCATGCTGCCCGTGACGGCGGTGGCACCGGCCGCGGGCGGGTCGCGCCTGGTGCTCGTGATCACGGGCGAGGCGGGCCGCACGGCGTTCGAGGCTTCGCTCGCCCGGGCGCTCGCCGCCGCGGGTGACGGCGTCCTGGTGCTCGACTCGCGCACGTACCTGAGCGAAGCGCGGGCGCCCGAACGGGTTGCCGCCGACGTGGCCGCCGCGCTCCAACGGTACGAACGCACCTGGAAGCGCGACCAGGTCGTGATCGTGGGGTATTCGCGGGGCGCCGACCTTGCGCCGTTCATCGCCAACCGCCTCGACGCCGCGGTTCGCTCGCAGTTGGCCGGCGTGGTGATGGTCGCGCCGGCGGGCCGGGCGGCGTTCGAGATCACCCTGCGCGACGTGATGGGCGGCGCTCCGCGCCCGACGGACCTGCCCGTGATGCCCGAACTGGAGCGGCTGCGCGGCACGCCGATGCTCTGCGCGTACGGGCGCGAGGAGCGGCAGCCCTTCTGCGCCCGGCTCGACTCGACCCTGGCGACCGTCGTGGTTCGCGCCGGGGGACACCGCCTGGCCGATCCCGACGGGCGCGCGGTGGCCCGCCTCATCACGGACCGGTTCGGCCGCTGACGGCGGCGGGGGTCGCGGCACCTCCCGGCGCCGGCGGCCACGCTACTGCAGCATCCGTTCGATGCCGCGGATGAGCGGCGCGAATCCCAGGGGCCTCCCGCTGACGCGCTGCGCCTGTTCCTGCGCGAGTTCGCGCTGCCCATGGCCGAACAGCTCGCCCACGATCCAGGGACCGGCCGCCGGGTTGCGCCACCAGTCGTCGTTGAACCGCTCCGTCAGGGACTCGGCGAGCACGGCCTGGAGCTGCCAGGCGCGCAGGTAGCGCGCCGCGTAGAAGCGCGGATCCACGTCCACGAACGCATCGGCCTCGCGGTAGCGGAACGTCGTGGCCGTCGTGAGTGTCTCCACGTACGCCGCCGGCAGCCGCGCCCACGAGGTGCCGCCGCCGTACAGCTCCATTTCATAGATGAGCTTGCCGCAGTACCGGCGGAGGTAGTGCAGTTCCTCGAAGCCGGCCGACCGGAGGTAGTCGTCCACGCGCGCCGCCCCGAGGCCGGTGTAGCGGAGCAGCCACCCGCGGTCCTTCAACCGGTGGTCGAAGAGCATCGCGTACCCTTCCGTCACCGAGTTGTCGCCCAGCCACCGGTACTCGAACGGCAACGTGCGCTCGGCGTTGGCGAAGTGCAGGGCGTGGCCCAGCTCGTGCAGGAGCGTCATCCAGTCGTTCTGCCCGCCGTGCGGCCGGATCACCAGGTGCACTTCCTCGGGGATGCGCACCGGCGCGCAAAACGCGCGTGCGCGCTTGCCCTCGCGGTCCGCCGTGTCGTAGCGCACGCGGCCGTTG
>JAYEKC010000617.1:0-1534 GCA_034716715.1 Gemmatimonadota bacterium
CCCGCACCGCGACGACGTCTTTGTGGAGGGGGTGGATGCGTTCCGCGGACACGTGGTGGTGCTCGAACGCCACGCCGGGCTGCGCCGGATCCGCATCCTGATGCTCGCCGGCGAACCCGGCGATGCGCCTGTGGACGCAGCGCCGGTTCGGGCGCCGGGGTCGCCGCCCGGCGCGGTACGGGGAGCGGTACCGGGCGCGGTCTCGGGAGCGGCGTCGCTGCCCGCTGGCGTGCGCGAGTCGTACTACGTGACCTTCCCCGAGGGGGCGTACGGCGTGTCGCCCGGGGCGAACCCCGAGTTCGACACCACGCTCCTCCGCTTCACCTATTCGTCGCTCATCACGCCCGATTCGGTGTACGACTACGACGTCGTCACGCGCGGGCGCGAGCTGCTCAAGCGCGACGAGGTCCTCGGCGGGTACGACCCATCCGCCTACGAGGTGGAGCGGGTGATGGCGCCGGCGCGCGACGGCACGCCCGTGCCGCTCTCGCTGGTGTACCGGAAGCCGCTGGTGCGCGACGGCGCGCGGCCCTTGCTCCTCTACGCCTACGGGTCCTACGGGTACACGCTCGAGCCCACGTTCAGCTCCACGCGGGTGTCGCTGCTCGACCGCGGGTTCGTGTACGCCATCGCCCACATCCGGGGCGGCCAGGAGATGGGCCGCGGGTGGTACGACGACGGCAAGATGATGAAGAAGATGAACACCTTCACCGACTTCATCGACTGCGCCGAGTTCCTGGTGCGCGAACGGTACACGGCTCGTGAGCGGCTCGTGGCCCACGGCGGCAGCGCCGGCGGCCTCCTGATGGGCGCCGTGGCGAACCTCCGGCCCGACCTCTTCCGCGCGGTGGTGGCCGACGTGCCGTTCGTGGACGTCATCAACACCATGCTCGACGAGACCATCCCGCTCACGGCGCAGGAGTGGGAGCAGTGGGGCAACCCGAAGGTCGCCGACGCCTACGCGTACATGCGCCGCTATTCGCCGTACGACAACGTCGAGCCGAAGGACTACCCGGCCATCCTCGCGACGAGCGGCATCAACGACCCGCGGGTGGCCTTCTGGGAGCCGGTGAAGTGGGTGGCGAAGCTTCGCGCGCTCAAGACGGACCGGAACGCGCTGCTCCTGAAGATGCAGATGGGCTCCGGGCATGGCGGCGCGTCGGGGCGCTACGAGCGGCTCAAGGAGCAGGCGTTCCGGTATGCGTTCATCCTGCGCGAGGCCGGCGCGGCCTGACCCGGCGGTGGGCCACCGGCCGTGCCCGGCGTGGCATATTTCCGTGATGGCCACGCCCGAAACGCCCGCCGCACGCCCGAACTTCATCCGCGAGATGGTCGCCGCCGACGTTGAGTCGGGGCGGTTCGGCCGCGCGGTCAAGACGCGCTTTCCCCCCGAACCGAACGGGTTCCTCCACATCGGCCATGCCAAGTCGATCTGCCTGAACTTCGGCGTCGCCCGCGACTTCGGCGGCTCCTGCAACCTGCGCTTCGACGACACGAACCCGTTCACCGAGGACATCAGGTACGTCAACGCCAT
>JAYEKC010000618.1:0-1532 GCA_034716715.1 Gemmatimonadota bacterium
GTCGGTGAGCCTCGCCATCACGCCCGGAATGGCCGACATCATCAAAAAGAGCGGCCGGCACGAGTTCGGCGTGCACGGCTGGATCCACGAGATGAACATGACGCTCCCCGACTCGGCCGAGCGCGCCCTCGTGAAGAAGGCGCTCGACGAGCTCACCGCGCGGCTGGGCACACGCCCCACCGGGTACCGCGCGCCCAGCTGGAACTTCAGCCCCAACACGCTCTCCATCATCCGCGAGCTCGGCTTCCGCTACGAGAGCTCGCTCATGGCCGACGACAGCCCGTACGAGCTGCTGCAGAACGGCAAGCCGACGGGACTCGTCGAGATTCCGGTGGAGTGGATCAACGACGACGCCCCGCTCTTCGACGTGCGCGGCGCCAACTACATGAATCCGCGCGACGTGGCGCAGGTGTGGATCGACGAGTTCGACAAGGCGTACGAGGAACACACGATGTACACGCTCACCATGCACCCACACGTGAGCGGGCACCGGTCGCGCATCAAGGCGCTCGAGCTGCTCCTGGCGCACATCGCGACCAAGCCGAAGGGCACGGTGTGGTTCGCCACCCACGGCGCCGCCGCCGAGTACGCGCGCGCGCAGGCAAAGCTCGGCGAACCCGTCCGCCCGTAGTCCACCACCGCCCACCGCCTACCGCCCACCGCCTACCGCCCACCGCCTACCGCCCACCGCCTACCGCCCACTCGTTGTCGTCGTTGCTGTTGGTACGATCACCCGCACCACCCCGCCCGGCGTAACCTCGAGCGGCGTGTGCGTGACCGGCTCGCCGCTCACGTGTGCCTCGATGGCGTGGCCGTCCTCACACGTGACACGCGCCCGCTTCATCTGGAAGGCCCGCACGCCGGGAAGCGTGAGCGGGCGCCCGCCGGGCAGGGCCATCAGGCCCCAGAACGCCGCCAGGTGCACCCGCGAGTG
Organism: Gemmatimonadota bacterium; assembly: GCA_034716715.1. Classification (GTDB taxonomy): domain Bacteria; phylum Gemmatimonadota; class Gemmatimonadetes; order Gemmatimonadales; family Gemmatimonadaceae; genus Fen-1231. Next base: position 935 of record JAYEKC010000618.1, read on the forward strand.
CGATTCGAGCACGATCACGTCGATCAGGTCGTCGCCCGGATCCGCCATCGGGATGCCCGTGTTGCCGCCCGCCCAGCGCTTCACCGTGGCGAGGATCACGGACGTCCCGCGCACCTCGACCTCCTCGCCCTGCGCTGTGACGCCGTTCACGACCAGCGGCGGGAACTCGTAGCGCGCGATCTCACGCAACCCGATCAGGGCGACGCCGGTGCGCCCGGTGCGCTGCTTTATCGCCTGCGGCGAGCGGTACATCACGCGTGCGTCCCAGCCGACCCCCGCGCCCAGGAGCGCCGCGTGGCCGTTCGCGTCCCACGCGCGGAGGGGCACGGTCCGGCCGCTCGCCTCGAGCTCCTCCACTGCGCGCTTCGTCCACATCGAGATGCCGTACTCGCGTGCCAGTACGTTGGTCGTGCCGCAGGGGATGATGCCGAGCGCCGCCGTCGTGTCCACCATCGCCGTCGCCACGTCGCCGACGGTGCCGTCGCCGCCAATCGCGTACACGCGCTCGACGTCGGCGGTGAGGTGCGTGCGCACCTGCTCGGCCACCGACCCCGGCACCGTGGCGGGGCCCCGCGGGGCCCGCCCGGACGCCCGCCCG
>JAYEKC010000619.1:0-7812 GCA_034716715.1 Gemmatimonadota bacterium
AGCTCGAGCGGAATGAGCGTCGTGTCGGCTCTCGTCGCCGCCACGAACGCGTTGACGCCATCCACGAATGCGCCCACGATAGCGACTCCACGCGGGTGGTAGCGGGTAAGCTCCGTAGCCATGTCACCCCGGTACCGGAACAGCCGCACGCCGATGTCACGCTGCACTTCCCGCTCGCCAAGCAATTCGGCCAGCGTCCCCGTTGCCTGGCGTCGCCAGAGCTCGAACTGGAACGTACGGTCCTTCGCCGCCATGTATCCTTGGGCGAAGAACAGGTCGTGTTCGGTTTTCGCGTAGATGTGGTTGATGCCCCAGTGATCGCGAAGAACCTCGACTGGCTCCTGCAGCCCGGGCACGGCGAGCGTGCTCACGCGCTGGGCCGCGGCGGGCGTCGCGACGGACGCGACGAACGCAAGGCTCGCGGTGAGGAGGCGGTACCGGGTGGAGGTCACCGCAACCGAATTGACACCGGGATGCCGCTCACGCCAGTCCTCCCCACCGGCGTGAGGGCGATGACGTCGGGCCGGGAGCCGTCCGGTTGACTCAGTGACGCGAGGGCCACGTCGCTTCGCGCGCCATCGACGATCCACGTGCGCCAGTCGTCGCCGGTTCGCGCCTGCACCACCCACCATTGCGTTTCATCGCCGGCACGCCGGGCGATGGTCACCACCGGGCCGTCGCGGCTCGCGGCGACGGCAATGGCCGGCGTGCGCGGCGCCTCGGCTCCCTTCCAGGGCATTGCCGGAACGAGGGCCTGCGCGGCGTACGGCCCGGCCACCAGCCCGGTGGCGATGGCGTCGCGATCCTCGATCAAGGCCTTCATCTGGAAGTGCACGGCCCCCGACACGCCGGGCACCGCGCGGGCGGTATCCACCTGGCGGAGGATCTCTGCCGAACGCCACGGGGCCTGGCCGCTGCCGATCTTGTAGTCGGCGAGGCCGGGCCACATGTGCCGCGACGAGTCGTTCTGCGCCTGCCACCAGCGGAGGAGGTCGGGAAACCGCTGGCCGTCCTGCTCGATGCCCCAGTAGAGCTGCGGGACGAGGTAATCCACCCAGCCGCGCGAGAGCCAGGTGCGGGCGTCGGCGAAAATCCGCGCGTAGGCGTCAAACCCGGTCACGCTCTCGGGCGCGCCGGGGCGCCAGATCCCGAATGGGCTGATGCCGAACCGGACCCATGGCTTCACCCGTGCAATCTCGGCGCGCAGTGTATCCACCAGCCGGTTCACGTTGTCGCGGCGCCAGTCGTCGCGGGCGAACGTGCCGCCTGCCCGCTCGTACTTCCGGTAGCTCGCGAGGTCGGGAAACGGTACGTCCACGCGACGCCGCTGCACAGGGTACGGGTAGAAGTAGTCGTCGAGGTGAACGCCGTCGATATCGTATCGCCGGACGACGTCGAGGATCACGCGAACCGTGTGCTTCCGGACCGCCGCTTCGCCCGGATCGAACCACAGGTACGTGCCGTACCGCTTCGCGTACCCCGGGTACTTGCTCGCGAAGTGCGATGCCGCAAGCGGCCCCTTCGCGCTCGGGTCCTTGGCGCGATACGGATTGAACCACGCATGCAGTTCCAAGCCTCGCGCGTGAGCCTCACGGATGGCGAACGCCAGCGGGTCCCACGGCGGGTCGGGCGCGCGACCTTGTCGGCCGGTCAGGTATTCGGACCACGGCTCGATGCGCGAGGCATACAGCGCATCGCCCGCCGGCCGCACCTGGAAGAAGACTGCGTTGAGTCCCGTCGCCACCGCCGCATCCAGAAGGCGCAGGAGTTCGAGCTTGGCGCTGTCGGTCGGCAGCCCCGGACGCGATGGCCAGTCCATGTTCGCCACGGTCACCACCCACACGCCGCGAAACTCGCGTGGAACGGCGGGCGGCGTGCACCCGTCAACCGCGGCGGGACACGCCTCCACCACTGGCATCCGCCCCTCCACTTCACGCACCGGCGTCTGCGCGACCCCGGAACTCACGGCACCTGCCACGGCCACCGAGAGCAGCGCGCCGCCGGCGGCGAAACGTCCCGACCATTGCGGCACCGCGCGATTGCGTCTCACCGGATGCGCCGCAGGTCGGCGGCGATATCGTCGCCCGGTGTGTTCGGCATGAGGATCTCGCGGATCCGTCCCGCGCGGTCGATGACGAACGTCCCCGCGGGGTGCGACACGGCGTAGGCGCCCGGAGCCGCCGGATCCACCTCGCGCGTGACTGTGAAACCCCACGCCGCCTGCAGGCTGTCGAGCTGGGCAGATCTCGGGGCAAGCCCAACGAAGGTAGAGTCGAACTGGCGCGCGTAACGTGCGGCGATCTCGGGCGTGTCACGCTGCGGATCAACGCTCACGAACACCCAGCGAACACCGGCGGCCGCGGAGCCGAGGGTTCGCCGGGCCTTGGCCCAGTCGGCGAGCGTCGTGGGACACACGTCGGGACAGTGCGTATACCCGAAGAACAACGCCACCGTACGCCGCCCCCTCTCGCCGTCGAGGTCATACGGCGCACCGGCGGCGTCCGCCGCACGCACCTGCGGCGCCTCCTGCGGCGGATCGATGACGACCCCGTGCAGCGGCGGTTCCGGGCCGCACGCCGACACGGCCGCCGCCATCGCGATCGACAGCACGCGCCGGGCGGTCATGCGGGGAATCTAGCCTCCAGCCGCGTTCCGCGGCCCTCTCGCGCACCCACGGCGCACGGGCGAAGTTAGGGCCTTCGACGTCTTCGCGAGGTTCAGGTGTCCCGTTCCCGTCAGCACGCTCGCCCCACCCGCCCGGCCGCGGCTTCCCTCCTGCTCCTCGCCGCCGCGTGCGCCGGCGCCACGCTCAGCGCACGGAGCAGCCCCTCCGGCAGCGCACCAATCGTGGGACCGCCAAGTGGCACCGTGCTCGTCGTCGGTGGCGGACAGCAGGGGCCGGAACTCTACAAGGCTTTCATCGACGCCGCGGGCGGGCCCAACGCGCTCATCGTCGACATCCCCACCGCCGGCGGCGACACGGTGTATCCGGCCGACTGGCGCGGTACGTCGGGCCTCAAGGGAGCCGGCGCAAAGAACGTCGTCGTCCTGCACTCGAACCCGGATCGCAAGGACCTCGCCAACTCCGACAGCTTCACGGCCGTGTTGCGTCGCGCCGGCGGCGTCTGGTTCGAGGGCGGTCGGCAGTACCATCTCGTGGATTCGTATGGCGGGACGAAGACCGAGACGGAGATCATGGACGTTCTCCGGCGTGGCGGCGTGGTCGGCGGCTCGTCCGCCGGCGCGTCGATCCTCGGCGAGTTCATGGTGCGCGGCGCGCCGTCGAACAACAACGCCATCATGGAATACCCGGGGTACACGCGCGGATTCGGCTACCTGCGGAACACCGGTATCGACCAGCACGTCGTCGCGCGAATGCGTCTCCCCGACATCGCCGACTCGCTGATGCCACGGCACCCGGGCATGCTTTTCATTTCGGAGGACGAGGGCACCGCGTGGCTCGTGCGCGGCGACCAGGCGGAAATCCTGGGACGGAACAAGGCGTTCGTCTACGCCGGCAATGACCCGACCGATCCCGGCAAGCCCTTCCTCACGCTCTTTCCGGGGGACCGGTACGACCTCGGCAAGCGGCGCCTCATCTCGCGTGCGATTGATGCTTCGCCACTCCGCGTTCCGTTCGTGGACTCCCTGTTCGCCGCCGTTGCCACCAGTGGTGGTCGGGCCACGGTGCACGTCGCACAGGAAGGGCGCGTGCTGCTGGCCAAGGGCTATGGAATGCCACCGCAGGAGCGCTACATGCCGGTGACGGCCGTGCCCCAGTTTCCGGTCGGCGGCATCTCGGAGACGTTCCTCGCCGCCGCCGCGCTCAACCTCGCCCGCGACGGCAAGTTGCAGCTCGACGATCCGCTGGGCAGCGCGTCGATCCGCGGCTACCTCACTGGCGCCGCGCCCCTGCCCGGCGGAACGAAGTCGCTTGCCGAACTCGTCACCCAGCGCTCCGGCGGCCCCTACGCCGACATGGTCCAGCGCCGGTTGATGACCATGGTGGGCCGGCAGCGCACCACGGCCACCGCGGACGGGCAGGTGATGTCCAACGTGGACGAGCTGTACCGGTGGGAACTCGGCCTTCGCGCCTATGACGTGCTGACCACCGCCGGCAAGGACTCGATGTTCGCTCCGGGTGGAGGCACGGGCCGCGGCAACGGGCTCGGCTGGACGCTCGACACCTATCGAGGACTCCGGCGGCAGGCGGCGTATGTTGCGTCCGGCGGCCGGCAGGGAGCGTTCATCCGCATTCCCGGACATCAGGCTTCCATCATCGTCCTCACGGACCAGCCATCGTTCGACGCCAAGGCGGCGGCCGAACGCATCCTGGACCGACTTTTTTTTGAATACCGCGACCGTTCGCTTTTCCGGCGGCCGCCGGTCGCGAGTGGAGCGTCGTGCCGGAGCCTCAGTGCGGTGAGCGCCAGCGTTGCGTGGGCGGGATGCACGGGCGGCAACGTGCTCCGCACCGTTGATGGAGGAAACAGCTGGACGGTGGATTCGGTGCCCGGCGCGGCAAGCCTGGACTTCCGCGGAATCAGGGCCTTCGACGAACGTGCCGCGGTGGTGGTGAGCGCCGGCCCAGCCGAGCGCGGACAAGCCAGGATCTTCCGCACTGAGGATGGCGCCCGCCATTGGATCCAGACGTGGAGCGACACGACAGCGGGCGTGTTCCTCGACGGCGTGGCGTTCTGGGACGCGGATCATGGGTTCACCTTCTCCGACCCGGTTGGCGGCCGTTTCGTGATCCTCACCACCGACGATGGTGGGCGTTCGTGGCATCGGGTCCCGCCGGAGCGGATCCCACCCACGCTCCCGAACGAAGCGGCGTTTGCCGCCAGCAACACCCAGCTCGCGGTTCAGGGTTCGTCCAACGGCTGGATCGCCACGGGCGGAGGCGCCGAGGCGCGCGTGTTCCGCACGACCGACCGCGGACGCACGTGGTCCGTCGCGCCCACGGGCATGCCCGGCGGACCCAGTTCCGGACTGTTCGGCATTGCGTTCGCGGACTCGCGGAACGGACTCGCGGTGGGCGGCGACTATCGCAATGAGCGGGGCGTGACGTCGTTCGCGATCCGCACCCGCGACGGAGGTGCGACGTGGGAACGCGCCGGCACCAACCGCCCCGATGGGACAACTTCCGGCCTCGCGCACGTTCCGGGAACCACGCCCCCGGTGTTCGTCGCCGTCGGCCAGTCGGGCGTTGCGTACACGAGGGATTTCGGCGCCACGTGGATCCAGGCCGACACCACCACGTCGTACGGCGTGGGGTTCATCGGCGTCGGGACCGGGTACGTCGCGGGTCCGCGCGGCCGGGTGGGCGTTCTCGCGCGGCCGCTGCCGTGACGTACGACCTTCGCTCCGTGCAGCTTCCGCGGCTTGGCACGCGCGGGTTGCGCTGGCTTGTGCGGGCGATCGAGACGCCGGTGGTCGGGCCCCTGCTGGTGGAGAAGCTCCGCCGCGACGGAAGCGTCAATGCCCTCCGCGCGTTGGACCTTGCGGAGCCGCCCACGTTCCTCCCGCTTCACGCATCCGGCGACCCGGGCATTCCCCCCCTCGCGCCGTTCGACGAGCGGGACGGTCCGTACACCGACGCCGCCGCGCCACCGCCCGAACCGCCCGGCTTTCGTTTTCATGCCGCGTCGGATTTCACGAACGCGTATCGCAGGCGCGCCGTGACGCCCGCCGACGTCGCCGAGCGATTCCTGGCGCAATGCCGCGCCAGCGACGACGGGCCACGCCCCCTGCGCGCGTTCATCAGTGTCCGCGACGACGACCTTCGCGGGCAGGCGCGCGCGAGCGCGGAACGATGGAAGCGCGGCGAGCCCCTCGGGCCGTGGGACGGCGTTCCCGTCGCGATCAAGGACGAAATCGACGTCGCGGGCCACGGCACGACGCTCGGTACCCGCATCCTCGGCCGTGCGCCGGCGGTGCGCGATGCGACCGTCGTCGCCCGGCTGCGTGCGGCCGGCGCGCTGATCGTCGGCAAGGCGAACATGCACGAACTCGGCATCAACGTGACGGGCCTGAACCCACATCACGGCACGGCCCGCAACCCATACGACGACGCCCATCACTCCGGCGGCTCGTCGAGCGGCCCGGCCGTCGCCGTCGCGTCCGGACTCGTGCCCGTGGCCATCGGCGCCGACGGTGGCGGTTCCATCAGGATTCCGGCGGCGTTCTGCGGCGTGGTCGGCCTGAAGGCGACGTTTGGCCGGATCAGCGAGCACGGCGCTCCGCCGCTTGTCTGGAGCGTCGCCCACATCGGCCCCATCGCCGCCACCGTCGCCGACTGCGCCGCCGCATACGCCGTCATCGCCGGCGACGATCCGCGCGACCCCAGTACCCGGGGACACCCGTCGGTGTCGGTGGACGTCGCCCCACCGGGTTCGTTGCGTGGAGTTCGCCTTGGCGTTTTCCGGGCGTGGTTTCGGCACGCGTCGCCCGATGTCGTTGCGCGGTGCGAGGAGCTGCTCGAGGCCCTCGCCGCCGATGGCGCCGAGGTCGTGGATGTCGCGATTCCCGAACTCGACCTGCAGCGGGTCGCCCACGTGGCCATCATCACCGGCGAGATGGCCTCCGCCATCGCCGCCGCGTACCCCGCGCGCCGCCGCGACTTTTCGCTCGACGCCCGGCTCAACATCCGGCTGGCGCATTCCTTCACCGCCGGCGAGTTGATGACCGCGGCACGGGTGCGAACCCGGGCCATGGAAGAGTGGCGAACGGCACTCCGGAACGTTCACGCTATCGTGACGCCCGCCACGGGGCAGGTTGCTCCGCCAATCCGGCCCGACATGATGCCGGACGGTGGCACCGATCTCTCGACGACGACCGAAATCATGCGGTTCGCCTTCGCACCCAACCTCACGGGCCATCCGGCTATCAGCTTCCCCGCCGGGTACGACGCGCGCGGGCTCCCCGTGGGCATGCAGGCCATCGGGCGGCCATGGAGCGAGCGGCTGTTGTTGCGCATCGCATCGTCCGCGGAACTCCGCGTCGCGCGCCGCGGACCGCAGCGCCGGTACGCGCTACTCGACGACTGATCGCCCGAAGACAAAGGGGCCGGGTCACTCGAAAGAGTGCCCGGCCCTTTGTATTCATCGCGTCAGCGCGCCCGGACGCGTACCGACTCGACGCCTTTACGCTACAACCGAACCCGCGAATCACGCAATGGGGCGCGCCATGTTCGTCGCGCCAGTCAGTCCGTCTACTGTGCTGTCTACTGTTTACCGTCTACTGTCTACTTGCCAGAGGCACCGGTCGGAATCGAACCGACGAATGGGAGATTTGCAGTCTCCTGCCTTACCACTTGGCGACGGTGCCGTTGCGCTACGGAAGCTAGCCCGCCCTCCGGACGCACTCAAGGCGCGCCACCCACCGCCGGACGGTACATTCTCGCGATGCCAACCCCCACTCGCTGGCTGATCGTCTGCGCGTCGACGCTCGCGATCCTCGTCCTGCCGGTGCCATCCGGCATCGCGCCCGAATCGTGGCATCTGCTCGCGATCTTCACCGGCACCATCGTCGGTTCGATCGTCCGTCCCGTGCCGGCCGGCGCCGTGGTCTTTCTCGGTGTCGCCGCCATCGCCGTCACGGGAACGATGGCACCGCGGGAGGCGTTGGCCGGATACGCCGACCCGCTCGTCTGGCTCGTCCTGTGCGCGTTCTTCATGTCGCGCGGCGTGCTCAAGACCGGGCTCGGGCGCCGGATCGCGTTCCTCTTCATCCGCGGATTGGGACGCAACTCGTTGGGCCTCGGCTACGCCCTCACCTCCACCGATGCCCTGCTCGCCGGCTTCCTCCCGA